>JALVEJ010000219.1 GCA_027031025.1 Flavobacteriales bacterium
AAGTTTCCAAAAGCGGCGGATAACCGGATGTCGGTCCGTACTGAAAGGCTACTTTTTTGATTTTTGGAGGCAACTTTAAGATAATATCATCAACTTCCGCTATCGGAAACAAATCATTGTTAGGCATACCGCCAGCAAATGATATAATGTCGGGCCGCGTGGCAAGCTTCATCAAATCTCTGATTTCCGATGAACGTATATGTTGGACAGTTTGTGAAAAAAATGGCATAACTATAAAGTTTAAAAACTGATTTTTATTGCTTAAATTTACAAAAAAATTAGGCATTTTTAAAACCCCAAAATCAATTTTAACACAAACTTATGATTCATCAAAAATTGATACAGCCGGAAAGCATTGTCGTTATTGGCGGTTCTGACAATCCGAATAGTCCGGGTGGTAAAATATTGGAAAATTTGCTCAAGCACCATTTTAAAGGAAAGATTTATGTCGTAAATCCTAAAAAAGAATACGTCAGAGGCTTTCCTACTTATAAAAATGTCAGCGATTTACCCGGTCAAATAGATTTAGCCATTATTGCCATAGCTGCCAAATATGTAGAAGACACCGTTAAAATTTTGACTGAACAAAAAAACACTAAGGGCTTTATCATCATATCTGCTGGATTTAGTGATTCCGGCGAAGCAGGAAGACAACTCGAAAAGCGTATCTTAGCGCAAATAGAAAAACAAGGCGGCAATTTGCTGGGGCCCAATAATATCGGTTTGATCAATCAACATTATACAGGGGTATTTACGACGCCTGTTCCGGATTTGTCACCGCAAGGTGTCGATTTGATTTCCGGATCCGGCGCAACAGCCGTGTTCATTATGGAAATGGCGATGAAAATCGGGTTGCAATTCAATTCGGTTTGGTCGGTTGGCAATTCTGCACAAATCGGGATTGAAGAGGTTTTGGAATACTTGGATGAGCAACACAATGACGAGAGTTCTAAAATCAAATTACTTTATATTGAAAGCATAAGAAAACCACAAAAACTGCTCAAACATGCCCGTTCTTTGAGAGAAAAGGGCTGTTATATCGTTGCGATTAAAGCCGGTAGCAGTGCTGCCGGTAGTCGTGCGGCAAGTTCGCACACGGGTGCTTTGGCAAGTTCTGATTTGGCAGTCAATGCTTTGTTTGAAAAAGCCGGAATTATCCGGGTATACGGGCGTCGTGAAATGATTGACACGGCAGCGGTTTTGTATTACGGCTTGCCCAAAGGCAAAAAAATAGCAATTGTAACACACGCCGGCGGACCGGGTGTGATGCTGACCGATGTGCTGGAAAAAAACGGTTTAAAAGTGCCGCAACTCGGCGGTAAAGCTTTACAAAATTTGAAAGAAAGATTATTGCCCGGTTCCAGTGTAACAAACCCCATTGATTTTTTAGCCACCGGAACAGCTGAACATTTAGATGATATTTTAACTACTTTGACCAATGAGGTTAATAACATTGATGCCATAGCGGTGATATTCGGTAGTCCCGGCTTGTTTCAAGTCTATGATGTTTATGATGTTTTAGCCAAACATATTAAACAAAGAAAACTGCCTATATACCCGATTTTACCATCGGTCATTAATGTGGCGGATGAAATTGCTTATTTTTATCAAAAAGGTTTTCCCGGCTTTTCAGACGAAGTGCTATTTGGCAAGGCACTAACCAATGCTTACCGGCAAACGCGTCTTGCTTTGCCTGACTTAAATATGTCTCAATTTAACCATAAACGTCCTGTAAAAATAGATAATTATAAAGGCTATTTACCAAATCATAAAGTGTATGAACTCCTAAAAGCTTTTGATTTTCCGGTGATACCGCAAGCAGAATTTACCGATATTACACAAGCTTTAAAATATGCCGAAAAACATTATCCTGTTGTTATGAAAGTGGTTGGACCTTTACATAAAACTGATGTAGGCGGTGTGCGATTAGGCATTAAAACGCCTGAAGATTTTAAAGCGCATTTTAAGCAATTGATGCAGATTGAAGGGGTAAAAGCTGTAATGATTCAACCTCAAAAACAAGGACAAGAACTGTTTATCGGGGTAAAAAAAGAAGCCGGGTTCGGGCATTTGATTTTGTTTGGAGCGGGTGGTATTTTCATTGAAATTTTAAAAGATTTTAAAAGCGTCTTGGCGCCGGTTGATCCGTCTTTTGTGATGTCTAAAATCAAAAGTTTACAAATATATCCGTTGTTAAAAGGCACAAGAGGCAAACAAGGCATTGATATTGCGGCATTTGCCGGTTTGGTTGCTAAAGTTTCCGACTTGGTTTTGGCTTATCCGGAAATTACGGAAATGGATTTGAATCCGGTCTTAGCTGACACATCTGGCTTTTATGTTGTGGATGCACGGGTAAGGCTTAGTTGAAATTTTTATCTCAATAAAAGTTAAAGTCGTTGGAAATAACAATGGACAATTTTATCGATATATAACTAATTAAATATCAGCGATTTATTTTTTTCAACATTAAGGCAATATGATTGTTTAACTCATTAAGTTTTTTTAAAAAAAGTTCTTCTGGCAATATTAAATTGTTGTTTAACTTTTTTTCCGTTTTCGCCACTGGGACACCTAATAATAAGAAATTTTACCATTACTTTTTTCCATCGTCGAAAAAAGTAACAAAAAAGACTAGCCTTACGAAACTTTTCCTAATTTCTTGCGTTTTTCTACCTAAACAATCTGAACTCGCACGAGCTTTATATCCTTAATCAAACTTCGAATTTATTGAGAAATAAGCTTTCTATAAAATCTTTGGTTTAGCTCGAACAGCAGATTGTTTTTAACGTCCGAAAAACTTGAAATTAACGGAAAACCTTCGTATGGCGAGGGTAATGACCACAATTTACCGTTCTTTTACGGAAAGTCTGGTGATATAAGATTCTCAATAAATAAATAATTTTTCATTTCTAAAAAAACATGTCTAGGACACCAAAAAACCAAAAATATAATATTTAAATTACACAATATCAGTAGTTTAATTTTTTAAAAAATAAAAGTGGCCAAAACAGGAATTTTTTAAAAAGGTTCTTCCGGCAATATTAAATTGTTGTTTAACTATTTTCATCAATCAAAGAGTTCATTGCGTTAGGGATAGTAGCGGTAGCCCGGAGTAGAGACGCCTGATTGTTTTACGGCGGGTGGCGGCGACCGCAGGAAGCCCCCGCACCGACCTTAAAACAACAGTGCGGCACCAACCGGCTACAAGCGGATAGCCCGCCCGAACGCCCAGAAAATACTAATCTTCTTGAATGAGTTGTGCAACCAATTTGGGTAATCCGGTGCCGGCTTTTTCGCGGATAATAGTTAAAGGATTGCTTATGGCAATAGGGGCAGCATTGGGGTCAATATAATAAACGGGCGTGTACGACGGCAGGTAATGGACCAATCCGGCAGCAGGATATACCGCCATACTCGTGCCTACGATAATAAAAATACCGGCTTGAGCGACTAAGTCTGCTGCTCGGGTAATCATAGGCACCGGCTCGCCAAACCATACGATATGCGGACGAAGTTGGGCACCGTCTTCGGCAAGGTCGCCGAGCTGTAAATCCTTATGCCAATTGTAAATAAGCTCAGGATTTTTGTCACTACGGACTTTAAACAATTCGCCGTGTAAATGTAAGACATTTTGGTTGCCGGCTCGCTCGTGCAAATCATCGACATTTTGAGTGATAACTTGCACCGGAAAATGTTGTTGCAGCTTGGTTATGGCATGGTGCGCAGCGTTGGGTTGCACTTGGTGTAGTTGCCGGCGGCGTTGGTTGTAAAAATCCAGGACCAGTTCGGGATTTTGTTGCCAGCCTTGGGGCGAAGCCACTGCCATGATATCATGGTTTTCCCATAATCCATCGGCATCTCTAAAAGTCTGAATACCACTTTCTTGGCTGATACCGGCGCCGGTTAAGATAACTATATTGGGTTTCATTAGATTGGGGTTTTGCGTTGCAATAGAACGATATTTTCGACGTGATGGGTATGTGGAAACATATCGACCGGTTGCATTTTAACGATTTCGTAATCTTGTTGCATCAATGCCAAATCACGGGCTTGTGTGGCAGAATTACAGCTAACATAAACAATACGCTCAGGCGCCAAATATAACAGATTTTCCACTACTTTGGCGTGCATGCCATCCCTTGGCGGGTCGGTGATAACGACATCGGCTTTGCCGTATTTGTCAATAAAATCCTTGGTAAAGACTTTACGCATGTCTCCTACTACAAACTCTACATTATTGATATTGTTGAGCTGTGCATTTTTTCGGGCATCTTTGATGGCATCGGCTACTGCTTCTACCCCTACGACTTTACGGGCATCGCGAGCAATAAATTGGGCTATACTGCCGGTGCCGGTATATAAATCGTAAACGGTTTCATGGGGTTGGATATTGGCAAATTGTCTCACTTTTTGATACATTCGCAAGGCTTGTTGCGAATTGGTCTGAAAAAAGGATTTGGCGGAAATCCGGTAGGTTAAGCCTTCCCATTTTTCTTCGATATAAGGTCTGCCATGGTATAAAATGACCTCTTGGTCGTAAAAAGAATCGTTGTCTTTTTCATTAACAATATATTGCAAGGATACAATCTGTGGAAAACGTTGTTTGAGGTGTTCTAAAATATTTTCAATGGCATGCCGGTCATCTTGATAGACTTGTAAAACTACCATCCACTCCCCTATGGAAGTATTGCGGATCATTAAAGTGCGTAAAAGGCCTGTTTTGTGTCGCGGGTCAAAAAAGGAAATGTTGTGTTTTCGTGCAAAATCTTTAACAGTTTGACGAATTTGATTGGACGGATCGGTTTGCAAATGACATTGTTCAATATCTAAAACTTTGTCCCACATACCGGCAATGTGAAATCCTAAACCTTCGGGATTGTCAATGGTTTTGCCGGATTGAATTTCTTCCGGTGAAAGCCAACGCCTTGCTGAAAATGAGAACTCCATTTTATTGCGATAATGATATATCTCAGGAGATGACATAATAGGGTCAATCTTTTCGGGAAGCTTGAGTTTGCCGAGACGCACCAAATTATTGATAACTTCTTTTTCTTTAAATTGTAATTGGGCTTGGTATTGCAGATGCTGCAATTTACAGCCGCCACAAATGCCAAAATGCCGGCAAACCGGCTCGGTTCTCAAACCGGAAAATTTATGGACAGCTACTGCTTTGCCTTCGTAATAGGCTTTACGTTTTTTGGTGATTTGTATGTCGGCAATGTCGCCCGGCGCTAAGTAAGGTGCAAAAATAACTCTGCCATCGGGGGCATGACCAACCGCTTTGGCTTTGGCGCCCATATCGGTAATTTCTACACCCGTAAATAAGGGTTTCTTTCGTCTGCTCATAGTTTGCAAAAGTAAAATAAAATTTGAAACATTTGGAAAATACAGACAAATGTCTTAACTTTGTGGACAAAATACCTGAAATATGAAAACAACAAGTTCGCAAAGTTATGATAAGGCTTCATCAAAAGTCCGTAAAAACTATCAATCTGCCGAAGCATCGTTGCAAAACTTTCTATCGGAAATGCCTGTTGTTTACCATAAGCAACCTATAACATTTGAGCAGTTTTTTGCTAATAAGTTTCTGATCATTCAAACTATACGCAAGGGTATTTCCTACCGTTTTTTTGAGCAAATAAAAGCGGTTTTGCCATTTTCAGATACCGATTGGGCAAACTACTTAAATTTATCCCTCAAAACCTTGCAACGTCACAAAAAAGATAAAGATTTTCATTTTAAACCTATTCACACCGAAAAAATCATAGAATTGGCAGAAGTAACACATCACGGTAAAGAAGTTTTCGGCTCACTAGACAAGTTTCACCAATGGCTTGAAACGCCTTCTTATGCCTTAGGAAATATGAAACCGGCTGATTTGCTCAATGATTCCTACGGAAAAGACTTGGTTTTGGCCGAATTGAATCGTATTGCACACGGTATTTTTGCTTAATGCTTCATCCTTTTATATATGAAAGTGTACCGATTAAGCAAAGCGAAATATGCCGGCGAACTATCGGGAATTGGCGCAGCAAAATTCGGTAACCGATGGAATTCAAAAGGCGTAGAAATGATTTATACTGCGGGTTGCAGGGCTTTGGCGGTTACGGAAGTGTTGGTCCATTTGCCAACCGGATTAATTCCTGAGGATATGATGATGATTGAAATAGACATTCCCGATCATTTACCTGTGAAGGTATTAGACAGCAAAGTTTTGCCTGAAAATTGGAAAGTTTTTCCGCCTCCGGCTGAAACCCGGCATCTTGGTGATGCTTTTGTAGCCGATCATAAATTTGTCATACTTAAAGTGCCATCGGCAGTAGTGGAAGGCGATTTTAATTATTTAATCAATCCGAATCATCCGGATTTTAAACAGATTAAAATTTTATCAAAAAAAGCTTTTAGGTTCGATACTAGATTATTTTGAATAAAATTATCATGTCCCGATTGATATACAACAATATTTAAATTTGCAACAAGGTTTTTTTTCTACAAAAGTACATATCGTCAATTTTAAAACTTAGATTTTTAAATTTAAAACACATGAAACTCAAACATTTAAAATCATTACCGCAAATAGATTTTTACACAGCTGATACCTCAACGGACTTGGCTTTACCATTTGTCAACGAAGGGATTGCAGCCGGATTTCCATCACCGGCGCAAGATTATATGGATTTGACTTTAGACCTTAACAAAGAATTGATCAAGCATCCGTCAGCTACCTTTTATGGTAGAGTGAAAGGTATGTCTATGAAAGATGCCGGTATTGAAGACGGGGATATATTGGTGATTGACCGCTCGCTCGAATACCGCAACAATATGACCGCTGTTTGTTTTATAGACGGAGAATTTACGGTTAAAAAATTAAAATTGGAAAAAGGCAAAGTTTTTTTAATACCTGCCAATGACGAATTTGACCCGATTGAAATTACCGAAGCTAATGAGTTTGTCGTGTGGGGTATCGTTACTTATGTAATAAAGAAATTATAAAAAAACCTTTCAAAACACTTAAAATCAACACCTTAATTACAGATCGCAGCAAAAAATAAAAGAAAAATCCGACCAGAAACAATTATTAATTGTTAGAAAAAGTAATATGTTGATAAGCGCCCAAATCAGGGGCTACAGTGCGGTCAACCCCTAACAAATCAAAAGGTACCGTAAGAGCCGTATTAATATCGCCTTGATTGATACATGGAGACGTATCCCCAATCAAGAGTTTGTTTTCTGCCGGATCTTCAAAAACCGGGTTTTCATTGAGTAATATATTTTGATAGTGCGACATATCGGTGAAATCAACTTCCGGAACATCGTCAAAATGATGCTGGGGGTCTTCAAATTTTATTAAGCTGTTGAAAACATGATAATTAAAATCTGCAGCCGGATCTTTATCCAAATAAAATTCGATACTTGAATTACCGTAAACGATAATATTGGACATTTCAAAATTTTGCAAGTCCGCAACAAAAATTTGATCAGGTGTTTTAAGATAATTGCTGACATAAACCGCACCCGATTTTTCATTACGAATACCACCGCTAAAATTGGCAAACGTGCAATGTTTAAATTGATAACTGCCTCCCAATTGAATATTGAGTGCTGACATACCAAAATTGTTAAATACCAAATTTTCGCCCTTTATATTAGTTGCAATTCCATAAATCCCTACTAAACTATGATTGTAAATTTGGGTATTCTTTATTTTTAAAACCGGATTTGCATTACCGGAAGGATAAGCCACAATACCCACTTCTGCATTTTTTATTATAGCATAATTAATTTCATTGTCAATAGAATTTTCACGCAACCAGATATAATTCCACATACCCGGTTTGTTTTCAAAATCCGGTTCCATTCGATCATCTTCGAAAATGACTTCGTGTCCCAAAGAACCATTTACTTTAAGAGTGGCGCCTTCCCAAACAATCAATCCTGAATTGAAATGAAAATATAAATGTGCTCCTTGCTCAATAGTTAAAATATGCCCCTGAGGGACCGCCATATGTCCGTAAATGACAATGGGTTTATCATCGGTAAAAGTGGTATCGCCGTTTAAGAAAAAGCCGGCTATTTTGGAAGTTTCACCGGTTTGCGGGTCAGTATAAACGGTTAATGAATCTTTACTGCCGTCCGGAAAACGCTGCGGATAGTAAAAATAAGCATCTTTGACAAAAGCCGTGAGCAATACACTTTCGGTTTTAGATTGATCTTCTACAAAAAGATGTTCCTCATAAACCGGATCTGTCAGTTGGTTAATGTCCGCCGTAACTTCAACAAAAACAAAAATGCTGTCTTGGGCATGAATCAATACGTCTTCAAATGATTTGCCGGCATCACCATCCACATTTAACCGGTAAAAAGATTGATTGCCGTTTTCGAGATAAATCCTGTCTAATGTAATGTCGTTATCAGCGGTATTATAAATTTTGAAACGATAGGTATGCGACGCTATACCTGTAAAAACCGAATCGAGAAAAACCGTGTCTTTTTCAATACGAAAATCTCCCTGACTGGGATTTGTATCAAAATTTTTACGACACGAACTGCTAAATATGATTAGAACCAAAAAGAAAATTCCGGCAATGATACGATACATATAATTACATTTAAGATATCAAACGCTAAAATTACGGATTTATTTTTTAACAGGACTGGACCTGGCTGGTATTCTACAAGGCAAACGCACTATAAAAAAATTAAAATATTTCTTTTAGCCCCATAGGGGCGTCCTGTTTGTAGAACATAATACCATTACAATTCGATAAAGCCCCATAGGG
>JALVEJ010000220.1 GCA_027031025.1 Flavobacteriales bacterium
GATTTTAATAAAAATAAAAATTCAAGAACGTCGCCGGTGATGTGGCGTATGCGCCAATTTTTTTTGTTGTTTTACTTTTTTCTTGTCCGGTTTTCTTTTGGATGTTTTTGTCTTCACGGATTTCTTCGAATATCTTGATTCTAACAAAACTTCCAACAAATCCATACGTCCCAAAGCGGTTAGTTTGTCTTTAATCCACCGCCGGTTTTCCGGTTTATACCAAAAGAAAAATTTCCATTGGTCGAGTTTGGCTTTCCGGTCTTTAACGGTTTTGACCGGTTTTAATGTGTAAGGATGATAACCCGAATAATAGGCTACGGTAGCAACCGTCATTGGGGTCGGTGTAAAATCTTGCACTTGTTCCAACTGAAACCCCATGGCTTTGGTTTCAGCAGCCAAATTTGCCATATCTTCCATATCACTTTCGGGGTGTGACGAAATAAAATACGGTACCAATTGTTGTTTCAGATGATGCTTGCGCAAGATTTTGTCATACATTCGTTTAAAATCATGAAAATATTTAAACGAAGGCTTGCGCATCATTTTTAATACGCGATCCGATGTATGCTCCGGTGCTACTTTTAACCGTCCGGAAGTATGGCGGGTGACCAATTGCTCTAAATACACTTTCAAATCTTTCGCGTCGGCTTTTTTATTAAATTCAGGCACTACCAAATCATATCGGATACCACTACCTACAAAAGCTTTTTTGACTTTGGGGTGGTTATCGACCGTGCGATAAATATCTAACAAGTCTTTATGCGATGTATCCAAATTGCTACAAACTACCGGATTGATACATGAGGGGGCTGTGCATTTTTCACAAATACTCAAATCTTTGCCTTTCATTTTGTACATATTGGCAGAAGGTCCGCCAATGTCGGAAATGTAACCTTTAAAATCTTCTTGCTCAACGATTTGTTCCAGCTCTTTAACAATCGATTTTTTACTGCGACTCGCTATAAATTTACCTTGATGTGCCGAAATAGTGCAAAAACTACAGCCGCCGAAACAGCCACGGTGGATATTGATAGAATGTTTAATCATTTCATAAGCCGGAATTGGTCCGCGCTTGCGATATTTGGGATGCGGCATACGAGTAAACGGCAAGTCGAAAGCGGCATCAATTTCGTGTTGGGTCATAGCCGGATAAGCCGGATTTATCACCAGAATTTTATCGCCGTTTGCTTGTAAAATCCGGTTTTTGCCTATCATCCGGTTCGATTCTATTTCCAGCGTTTTAAAATTCTGCGCAAAAGCTTTTTTATCTTGTAAACAGCGTTCGTGGGAATGAATCCAAATATCATCCCAGTGTTTATTCTTAGGCAAAGGCTCATTTTTATCTTGTAAAAAAGCCGTCTGCTTAATCGTTTTTAAAGATGAAAAAGGCACACCGCGTTCAACCAGTTTAACAATTTCACGCAAAGGCTGTTCGCCCATACCGTAAACCAACAAATCAGCGCCGGAATCAACCAAAATGGAAGGGCGCAAGCTATCACTCCAATAGTCATAATGCGTAACCCGTCGCAACGAAGCTTCAATCCCGCCTATAAGAACCGGCACATCGGGAAAAAATTTTTTCAAAATTTTGGTATATTGAATACTGGCATAATCCGGTCGAAAACCGGTTTCGCCGCCAGGTGTATAAGCATCTTTTTCACGGGGCTTTTTGCTGGCGGTGTAGTTGCTGACCATAGAGTCCATACTGCCGGCGGTTACGGCGAAAAACAAGCGGGGTTTACCCAGTTTGGTAAAGTCTTGCAAATTATCACGCACATTGGGTTGCGGGACAATAGCAATGCGCAGCCCGAAACTTTCAAAAATACGTCCTACCACAGCAGGCCCAAACGACGGATGATCGATATAAGCATCGCCGCTAAACAGAATGACATCCAGCTCGTCCCAACCACGTTTTTTAACTTCTTTGGCAGTCGTGGGTAACCAGTCATTAAGGGCATATTTTCTAACTTGCATATAGTATTTTATATGGCAAAGATAGTTAATTAGTTGAAATTCAAAGCTAACTACTTCCTATTCGCAAAAGCCCGCATCCGTTTTTGCCATTCGGCAGTTTGCGATAGAAAAGCAAAATTGTCGGCAGCATAGAGTTTGGCAGCTTCTATTTCGCGTTTGGTGGTAAAGTTTACGGTGTTTTTGGTATAGGTTAATGCCAAGTCGGGAGCTTCCATAATCTGACGGGCAAGTGTAAAGGCAAAATCTTGTAAATGTTCAGTTTCAACTGTATAATTGACTAAACCCATTGTCGAAGCTTCATTCGCCTCTATCATTCTACCGGTTAGCAACAAATCTTTGGTGCGCCCCTCGCCAATCAGCGCTTTGAGATACATAGTGCAAGTTGCCGGTAGAATAGCACCCAATTTAACCGCAGGATAGCCAACTTTTGCCGAATGAGACATTACCCGAATATCGGTAGCCGTAGCATAACCAAAGCCCCCGCCTAATGCCAAGCCGTTAATCAAGGCCATGGTCGGTTTGCTAAAATTGTAAATCAATTCGGACGTGCTTTCCAGCAATAAGGCAAAATCACGGGCTTGTTCTACGGTTTTTAAATCGAGCAGCGCTTTCAAATCTACACCCGATGAAAAAGCTTTGCCTTCACCGCTAATAATCAAAACTTTTAAATCGGGATTCGTATTTTCTTGATGTAGCAAACTGTTAAGCTCAGTCAATAAGTCTTTATTAAAAGCATTGTATTTTTTAGGACGATTAAATTTTAACAGTCCGATGCCGTCTTGTATTTGATAGCTGATATGTTTCATTTTAAAAATATTTCAGATGCAAATTTAGTGATAAATAGTAATAATGCTTTTGGTCGAAGTTCAGACCCGTTATTTAATCACAAATTATAGTTGTGTTTACCGGTTGGTTTTTCGATCCTTTGGCGCAAAAGTGTATCGAAGTGAGGCTACTGAGTGGTTTTACGACCCTTAGGCATAAAAGTGTATCGAAGTAACCGGATTTTATGGTCTTTTTATCAACTTTTTGCGGACAAAACAAATCTTGTAAGACATAAATAATCCGTTGAATTTGCATAGTATCACAACAATAAATACTAAATTTGCCTA
The DNA here is from genome assembly GCA_027031025.1 of Flavobacteriales bacterium. Classification (GTDB taxonomy): domain Bacteria; phylum Bacteroidota; class Bacteroidia; order Flavobacteriales; family Flavobacteriaceae; genus WGBX01. The sequence goes on from JALVEJ010000220.1 coordinate 3,087, forward strand.
AAAAATAGAATAATGCAGGCAAACACCATATTTTATTTGTTTATAGGTTTTATAATTGTAGAATTTTTAGTTGAAAAATATTTGGATTGGCTCAATGCCAAACATTTTAAAGATCCGGTGCCGGTTGAATTGGCTGATGTTTATGATACGACATCTTATCAAAAATCGCAAGTTTATAAAGCGGTTAATTACCGGTTTGAGATGTTGATGTCAATCTTATCGTTTGTGGCAATTTTGATTATTTTATTTTTAAACGGGTTTGCTTGGCTTGACCAAAAAGTGGAAAGTATCACATTATCGGCATTTTGGCAACCGATGATATTTTTCGGCATTTTACTTATCGCTTCCGCTATCTTGAGTTTGCCTTTTGCTTACTATAAAACTTTTGTCATTGAAGAACAATTCGGTTTTAACCAATCGACCAAAAAATTATTTTTTATAGACCAAATTAAATCGTTGGTAATCAACATGATATTAACCGGATTGATGTTGTCGGTTTTTATTTGGTTTTACCGGCAATTCGGCAAAAATTTTTGGTGGTATGCTTGGTTGTTCTTTGCCGGTTTTATTATTTTTATCAATATGTTTTATACGAGTTTAATAGTGCCTTTGTTTAACAAATTAACCCCATTGCCCGATGGTGAATTGAAAGAAAAATTACAAACATTGGCACAAAAAACTCGGTATCGTTTAGATAAGATTTTTGTCATTGACGGTAGCAAACGCAGCACCAAAGCCAATGCTTATTTTTCCGGTTTCGGTCCTAAAAAGAAAGTGGTTTTATACGATACCTTAATAGAGGATTTATCGCCTGATGAAATCACAGCTGTTTTAGCGCATGAAATAGGACATTACAAGCGCCGACATATTTTATACAATTTACTTTTATCAATTTTATCTACCGGTATCATGTTGTATTTACTGTCTTTGGTAATTGACAACCACATGTTAGCGCAAGCTTTGGGTGTATCGCAGCCTAAATTTCACATCAATTTGATTGCTTTTGCCTTATTATTTACACCGGTTTCATTCTTGACCGGCTTGTTGACCAATTGGTTATCTCGCAAATTTGAATACCAAGCCGATACTTATGCCAAGCAATATCACAACGCCGGCGATTTGATTTCAGGTTTAAAAAAACTCAGTCGTAAAAGCTTGAGCAACTTAACCCCACATCCGTGGTATGTCATAGCACATTATTCTCACCCAACTTTGTTGCAACGGATAAAAGCTTTAAATTTGCCCCAAAAAAGATGAACCCTACCACCAAAAAAATATTATGGCAGTCTGTCTTGGTTTTTATTGTTATTTTTATTGTAACCGCTTTGCTGATAATTCCCTCCAAACCGGCACCGCAAAATTATCTATTGAGCATCATTGCCGTTCTTGCCGGAGCGCGCTTGTTTGCCAAATATCGATAATTTATCGGATTATCTTCCTGTAAATTTTGCTTTTCGGCGTTCTACAAAAGCTGAAGTTCCTTCTTTAAAGTCTTCGGTGGCAAAAGCTTGGCCGAATAAATCTTTTTCCACTTCAAACCCATTTTGGGCATAAGCGGCATTTATGGCTTTAATAGCCAAAGATTGGGCTTTGGGTGAATTTTTTAACAATTTTTGTGCTTTATTTTTGGCAGCATGCAACAATTCGGCTTGTGTGACGACTTCCGTAACCAAACCATAGTTGAGCGCCTTTTCGGCATTAATCATCTCGGCGGTTAAAATCATATCCATAGCCCGTCCTTTACCGATCATTTGTGCCAAACGTTGCGTACCGCCATAGCCCGGAATCACGCCAAGGGAAACCTCAGGTAATCCCATTTTGGCATTATCCGATGCGATGCGAATATGCGACGCCAAAGCTAATTCTAAGCCACCACCCAGAGCAAACCCGTTGATAGCGGCAATCACCGGTGTTTCCAAATTTTCAACAAAATCAAAGAGCAGTTCTTGTCCCTTGGCTGCTAATTCACGACCTTGAACGGAGTCAAAATTCATAAATTCTTTGATGTCAGCGCCGGCAACAAAAGCTTTTTCGCCACTACCGGTTACAATGATGACTCTAATGTTTTCGTCTTGATTGAAGGTTTTAAAGGCATCGTGCAACTCAGCAATGGTCTCTTTGTTTAAAGCATTAAGTTGTTTCGGACGATTAATGGTAATCACGCCTATGGCAGATTCGGTTTCTATTAAAATGTTGTTATAATTTTTCATCTGTTTATTTTTTATTTAACATTATGGTTCCCGACCGTCGTCGGGATAACCTTTGATGATTAAAATAATCATTTCCCACGACAAAAGTCGGGGCAGGCGTTGTGTGTTTAATGATTATTTTAATCATGTCGGTTTCATAATTGATTAGTTGTTTTTTTATTGGTTATTTTTTGTCATTTCATTTACTTCTTTCTAGTTTTCAATATCATGCAAACTTTGTAAATCCTATTTATCAAATTCGATAATAAATGTTGTGCCCATTTCTTTGTCAGAATTAAAATAAATTTTGCCGTTATGATTCTCTACAATTTTTTTGACGATTGCCAATCCCAACCCCATCCCACTGCTTTTGGTTGTAAACTTCGGTTCAAATATACGCGATTGGTGCTCAGGGTCAATACCGCTTCCATTATCTGTTACGGTGATGTAAATTTTATCTTCAGTTTGCCGGACAGACACTAAAACTTCCGGTTCACGATCGCCGGGAACGGATTGTAAGGCATTTTTGACCAAATTAGTAATAACTCTTTGTATCTGATTTTTGTCAAAATTAAACAAAATTTCATCATCACTACTGACAAACCGCACTTGCTCGGGGTCGTATAATTTTAAAGCATTTCTAATGGTGCTAACTAAATTACCTTCTTGTAAATGTGCCTGAGGCATCTTGGCAAAATCCGAAAAAGCCGAAGCTATTTTACTCATCAAATCTATTTGTTCAATCAACATTTGGGCAAATTCGTCAAATTTTTGTTTGATATTCGGGTCATTGGGGTCGAATGTCATTTGAAAACTTTGTATACTCAACCGCATGGGTGTCAAAGGATTTTTAATTTCATGAGCCACTTGTCTGGCCATATTGCGCCAAGCTTGTTCGCGTTCGGTTTGTGCCAATTTACGGGCGCTTTCTTCCAATTGATCAACCATATTATTGTAGGTTTCAATCAATTGGTTTATTTCTTCATTAGGATTTTTGATGATTATTTTTTGATTTTCTTTTGAAAATGATATTTTTTTCAAAACATCATTAACCGTATTTAAAGATTTAGTAATATATCTCGACAAAAAATAGGATAAAAAAATGGCTAATAAAAACATTAAAATATAAATAGTCCCTAAGTTTTTGAGAAATTCCCATAATTCTTTTTTATAGAAAGTGCTGTCTGCCAGATAAGGAAGATTCAAGATTGCTATGGGTTTAAAATGCCGGTCATATATATAACTGTAAGAAGATTGATATTCGCCATTTTTACCTTCGTGTTTGATAACATATCGTTTATCGGGACTTTTGTCAATGAGTTTAATAATTCCGGGAGGCAAATGTTGTAACGAATCATGTTTTTGTCCCAAATGCCATAGCGAACTAACAATTAGATTACCTTTCAAATCATAAATATTGATGGGCATTTTATGAATACGTGACAGCTCACTGATACTTGACAAGCCGCGCATACTGCCGTTAGATTTGAAAATATATTTCAGTTTATCGGTTTTAACCTCAAAAGATGTGTTTTCTAAAATGCTGTTAATATGAACTTTAACGGCAGTTTCTTTGCGAAGCAAACGTTTTTTGTGATAATCTTCTGACTCTTCTTTATATTGCAAAACGGTAACAATAAAAATCATAATAGAAGCTAAAAAAACCAGCCCTATCATCGATATTAATATTTTAAACCGCAAGGATGTCTTAGAAAATTTCATGGGCGTGTTTTAACAATTAAAATGAACCGTCATTTTTTTATGTTTAACAATTGTCCTTATGACGAATTAGTGTTTGGTCAAAAATACGACTTTTTGTTCAAAACAACTTGGGTTGCATTTAAGCATTTTTGTATAATCAAAAATTTACTTAAAAACATTAAAAAAACAAAAAAATCTCACCGGAATAGCTCTCATAAAGGATAAAAAAAACTGCAAATATCAGTTTTTTTCATATATTGCAGCAATTAACAAAAAAATCTAACTATGAGAAAAATTATTTTATTCACACTGTTTTTGGGGATGACCATTACGGGTTATGCACAAAAATTAACCGGAACCGTTGTTGACCAGCACAATGATCCGGTTCCAGGTGCCAATGTTGTGGTTAAAGAAACCCAACAAGGCACCATTACTGATTTTGATGGGAAATTTTCTATCGACGTCAAAGAGTTTCCGGTAACAATAGAAGTTTCTTTTGTGGGTTATAAACCGGAAAAAATTACTTTAAACGGGCCCAAAACCTTAAAAATTGTTTTAAAAGAAAACAATGAATTTTTAGATGATGTAGTCGTGACTGCTTCTCGAGGTAAGGAAAAAATCAAAGAATCTCCCGTGAGTATAGAAAGGATGAGTTTAAAAGAAATTCGTCGTAATACTGCGCCTTCTTTTTATGATGGATTAAACAATTTAAAAGGTGTTGATTTGAACACTAACTCTTTAACCTTTCAATCAGTAAACACACGGGGTTTTGCCAGTTTTTCAAATGTTCGTTTCTTACAATTAATCGATGGGATGGATAACTCTTCACCTGCATTGAATTTTCCATTAGGTAATTTAGTCGGGATCAATGAATTAGATGTCCAAAGTGTAGAAATATTGCCCGGCGCTGCTTCTGCACTTTACGGAACAAATGCTTTTAATGGGGTCTTGAACATGAGAAGTAAAAACCCCTTTTCATACAAAGGTTTGAGTGCTTATGTCAAATATGGGGTAACCAAGCAGGAAGCTGCCGGTACCAATCCATATTCTGATGTAGGCATTCGTTATGCATGGGGAGGCAACTATGCGGCAGCCAAAGTCAATTTTTCATTTTTAAAAGGAACAGATTGGTATGCCGTTGACGAAACAGATATTGATATGAACCCCTTTAACGCAAGCTTAAAAGGTAGTAGAGATACTAACCCTTCTTATGATGGTATGAACATTTATGGTGATGAAATTGCAACTACACAAGATCTATCTAATGTTTTTACCGGCACACCATTTGCATTTTTAAATTTAAATGAAACAATAAGAGTATCAAGAACCGGTTATGCTGAAAAGAATTTAACTGATTATGAAGCTAAATCGTTTAAAGCGGATTTAGGCTTTCATTATCGTCCTAGTGGACAACCCGGTAAATTGGAACTTATTTGGAATTCGCGTTTCGGAACAGGAAAAGCTATCTATCAGGGTAGTAACCGATATTCTTTGGACGGGATATTTATTCACCAACATAAATTGGAAATTAAAAGCAAAAATTGGTTTATCAGAGGCTATTATACCGGTGAAGATGCCGGAAACTCATATGATATGAGATTTACCGCTTGGAATGTTAATAGAAAATGGCGTAGTGACAAAGATTGGTTTGGAGATTACTTTTTAGCTTACGCTGCAGCACGAAAAGGTGTTTTAGGTAGTGTTTTATCTCCCGCAGATGCTCATGCTTTTGCTAGAAATTTTGCTGACAATGAAAATAGTTATGCACAACTTGGTTTTCCTAATCTTCCAAAACCTTCCAGGTTTTTGCCCGGCACACCTGAATATAAGCAAGCTTTTGAACAAGTAACCAATGATCCAGATTTTAAAACCGGTGGAAAATTTATTGATAAAAGTAATTTAAAACATTTGGAAGGAAATTATAATTTTAAAGATCTAATCAAATTTGCAGAAATCCAAGTAGGCGGTTCATTAAGACGCTTCTCACTGCATTCCGAAGGAACTATTTTTACCGATTATCCTGATTTAGATCCCATTTATATTGATGAATCAGCTGCTTATGTTCAAATTAGCAAAAAATTGATGGACAACCGGTTAAAATTAGCTACATCTTTACGTTACGACAAGCAAAAGAATTTTGACGGTAATTTTTCACCACGTTTTTCAGCGGTCTATTCCGCCGGCGAAAATAAAGAACATAATTTCAGAGTGTCTTACCAAACCGGTTTTAGAAACCCTACAACACAAGAATTATACATCGGCTTAAACTTGGGTCCCATTACTTTACTTGGTGCTGCACCGGATAACTGGGATAGATATAATGAAACCATACAAGCCTATGATCCTGTTAACAATGTATATTTTCCGACAACTATTACAGGACGAGATGCTTATACCAATGCCTACACACTGAGTTCATTTTTTAAATTCGGACAAACTCATAATCCCGCAGATTTACAAGTTTCCCAAGTAGATAAAGTTCAACCGGAACAAGTTTCCACCTTTGAATTTGGATATAGAGGTAACTTATTCAAAAATTTAAGTTTGGATATGGCAGCTTATTACAACCAATATAACCATTTTGGGGTAACGACACGTGTTATGGCTTTGTCCAGTCAAATGGGAACAGTTGATAATATATCAAATGCTTTACCGGCAATTGTCACCCGCGCTTATAAACCGTTCTCTATTTTCACAAATGCCAAATCAGAAGTTGTATCGTATGGCGCTGATTTTGGCTTTAATTATAAAGCGGGTAATTATATGATTGGCTTAGGTTATGATTATGCCAAATTTGAATTTACACCCGTTAAAGGTGAAGAAGATTTTCGACCGGGCTTTAATACGCCGGAACACCGGATAAAATTATCATTGGGTAATGACAATTTATACAAAGGTTTAGGGTTCAAGGTTGATTATAAATATCAAACCGAATTTGAATGGCAAGCCACTTTTGCTGATGCCATGGTGCCCGCCAGAAGCATTTTAGACGCACAAATCAATTATAATATCAAAAAATACAAAACTAAAATCAAACTCGGTGGTTCAAATATCTTAGGAAAAGAATATCTACCGGCACCCGGAACCGGAAAAGTTGGTAGTATTTTTTATGTAGGTTTGATTTATGGTAATTAATAGATTGGTATAAACTGAACTATTAATAAAAACGGTTGCCGGAAGGCAGCCGTTTTTATTTCAATATTAAGAAAACATTACTAACTCACTCTTGCGAATAGCATCATCAATATCAAGCCGGTTATATTTTATATGGTATTCACTGGCTACATCAGAAAATTAATTTCCAAATGTATATTTAATGGTTAAACCGCCTCTGATATTGGTAAACGGATAGGAGGTCGAAATGGCATATTCCGAATAAGAATGATTATAAAACAATATTGCCGAAAGCGCTTTGGTTAAAGCATAATCAGCTGTAAATTTTAAATTATACATGGTTTGTCCGGCGGTAATTTGGTTGTTATCATCCGACAGACTACGTAAAATCGTCAAATTATGACGCATTGACGCATTTATTTTTAAAATCAAATCACTGGTAAATTCAATTCGTCTTCCTGCTATATGTATGGGCAAAGTAATATCCTTTAAACGATAACCTAAACCAACAGTATATTCCTTACCGGAAACTTCCGATAAAGTGTAATTGTTAAGGTTTAATGATAATGTGCGGTCTTGTTTTAAGGAAAAATCCAATTTTAACGAGTTTTGCAATTCCATATTGACCTTAATCAAAGGATTAAAGGCTTCGGTTAAAGTAATATTATCCATTACATATGGTGAATAAAAATTACCGGCGGCATCTCTGGCGTTAGGATCTTGATATGTTTGTAGATTATTATTGAATTGATTAATAGTATAATCGGATTGGTAACTGTGTTCCAAACTCAAATTTTTAAATATTTTTTTGAGCCATTTCGTTTTACTTAGACCGGACAATTTAACACGCCAATTTGGCACAGGAAATTGTTTAAATGGCGACAAAGTTAAATTGCCGGGGTCGGTATCGGAATAGCCTGTAATAAAAGCATACATCAAAACTTCGGTTTGTAAAGGTCCGTAACCATCAGGATAACCCGAAGCCGGCACCGGAACTCCTCGCTGTGCTGCCAAACGGCGTGCTATTGGCAATCTGTTAGTCAACATTCGGTTAAATGCCGGACTGTTTTGCAATGAAATCTGCTCAAAAGCCGTTTTGGCTAATATGGTAGAAACCGAGAAATTCCCCATAGTAGTCGGCACCAATGGATGGTAAGTATTGCCAACGGCATTAAATTGTTCACTTAAATTTTCCATATAAGACTTTTGCCCCTTAAATGTAATCGATAAACTTTTAAAAGGTTTAATCGTTCCTTGATAAGTCAGCTCTTCCGAGTAGGTTTTTACAAAAGGTTCATTGAAGTCGGGATATTGGGTCAACCAACCGCGTTTGGCTGCTTCATAACGGATTTGATCATCGTCCCAGCCCAACGCAAAGGGTAAACTGGGGTCAGTCGTTCCGAAAAATCCGACACTTTTGAGGTAACCGGGCAGCATTAAGCCGTTATTTTGTCTATAATTGACTTTCAAACTTTGAAAACCCGTCAAGATGCCGAGCAAAGAACCTAAAAATTTGTTTTGTCCCCCTACGGCAACCTCTGTTTCTTTCTTTTTCTTGATTTTGTCTGATTTTTTGTCTTTTTCACCTTCCGGTTTCCCTTCACTTTTAGTATTTTTAACTTTTGGTTTTCTTTTTTTGGATTTCGGACGGCTTTTACCCATCAATCTTTTTTGTAATTTACTTATACCCAATTCTCTGTAAAGTTTTCTTAAATCAATATTAGTATTAATTTGATGCGAATTAGAATTTTGCACTTTATTTCCCAAATCATACCCATTGATATTGGCTAAGGCTTCCGAACTTTTTTGCCACTGAAAGGTACCATTATACACATAAGTAACATTTAAAAAACTCAATAAGGGTATTTTTTTCAAAGGCAGGTTATAAGAAACATTGATATTTTGTGTATGGGTCAAAGGTTCACCTATATCAAAAAAGTTGGTCCAAATAGTATTGTTAAAATCCGTGCTGCCATCGGGCAACAAGTAATTTTTAACTGCCCTGTTATGGGTAATACCAAATGATGTTTGAATGGATTTGGTCGGATTATAATTGACATTATAGCCCCAATCAAACAAATAATCTCTATTTTGCAAAGGCGGAATAGCCAAGCCGTAATCTTCTATTTCTCTAAAATGCAGATTGTTAAATCGTCTGTTAATATTACTGGTTACCGTAATATTTGACGGCATAATATTAAAGTTAAAATCTTTAATAAACCGCAAATGTTTTGATTTTAATTTCTTTGATTTTTTAAACGGTGTTAAAGACAATTCTTTGAAATTATATGAATAGTTCATGCCCAACCGGCTTGTCTCATCGGTATTGGAGGCAATCTCAAAATCGGAATGATAAACTTCATTGTAGGCGAAATCAAAGGTGAAATTTTCTATATCGTAAAAATGTTTTTTGCGTTTTTTTTGTTTAGTTCCCGAAGCATTTGCTGGTGGTGTTTTAGTATTTTCGGTAGCATAGCCTTTTTTAACGCCTGCCAAGGTTATACCACGATGTCTTGTATAAGCTTGTGCTACACGCCTGATAGAATCACGCTGATTAGCATCGGCAATATCCAAACGGTCTTGCACGGTAATATCCCGCCAAATCGGATCGTATTTCGGCGTGATAAATTCTTCGGAAATGGTGTAATTTACCGGCAAAGTAACATGCCATTTTTGAGGCAACAGCTTGCCCATATTGATATTGGTATTAAAATTGTAGCGTTTGGTATCTTCCAAATTTCTTTCTAGTGGTCCTTGCTCCAAACCGCCAAAACCTTCGGTAGAAATTCCTCCGGTAAATGAAATGGTAGCAAAATCTGCCAAGTTGGCATCAATTGTTGCATTAGATGCCCAACCGCCTTTGTTTTTCATTTCGGATAAACGCAGTTCGTTAAACCAATATTCGCCGCAGATTGGTTGCGATGTAGCATTGCGTACCCCCACCATAATAACTTTAACATCGCCAAAATTAGGATTTCCTTTCATACCAATAATTAAGCGGTTAGGCTTACCGGCAGCCGACGGGTCCAAATCGGCTTCATCATAATAAACCGGCAGATTAGTTGTATTAATCGTCCGATTTTTAATCATTTCAAGTTTGATTTTATTCAGCAACTCCAATTTTAAATCAATCCGGTTTTCGAGCGGCCAAATTTGTTCAGGGTCAGAAGTGCCGTTTGGTGTAACTTTTAAAGGAATTTGTACTTCGTAAAAATTATCGGTTAAGTCAGATCCGAAACGCACAAAACCCATAGCTTCGTCATCTTGTAAATCGGGGTTTCCTTCAACACTTTCGGCGTGGATAAACATTTCCAAACGTTTATATTGTCGCATATCGACGCTATTGTATTTATAAACACCGCGGGCATCTTTGGGCTCCAGATTACAAACTTTTAAAGATAATGATTGTTCATTTTGACGCACTTGGGAGTTTTGTTGATAAATTTCTTCACGCTCTATTCCCGGAGGTAACACATAAGGTATGGGTTGCCGAGTTGCATTGTCTTGAATGCTGACAGCCGCCGTTTCAACACTTGTATTATCATCGTCAGGATTGGGATCGGTGGGGTCTAAGGTTAATCGGAATTTTTTCCAATCGGCACGCACCAAATTTAATGAAGCAAAACGCAAAGTCAATGCATCGGTAAAACCGGTGAGATACATCCGCATAAATTTAATAGAGCGAAAATCGGAAATACTACCCTGTACACTGGTATATTGATGCACCGGAACCTTAAATTGAATCCAACGCGAAGTTTGTTGGTTACCATTAGGCAAAGTTACGGTTGACTCTTTGATATCTGCCACATACGGGTCGTTAACGGTCAATCCGGGTTTGATATCCAAAGCATATTCGTAGTAACTTTCAATCGTATTCATAGATTGGTCGCGGTCGATATCTTCCACATCCGGAAAAGTATTGTTGCCGGTAACGCCGTTATTGGTGTTATTGTTAGCCGCATCAATGGGGGTGTTGCCTTCGGTTCCGTTAAAATCCTTGTAACGTTGAACAATATCACCCGTTACATCAAGATAATTTTTATAATCGTCTGCTGCGGGGTCGTCGTGAAAACGACTTTGCAGGTTTGCCGGTAAACTATTGAGATAATTGGCAAAAAAACTTTGCTCACGTGCATCGGGCAAGCCGTCAAAGCCTACATCTTGATTAGGGCGTTCATCGGGGTCGTTTGAAAAGGCATATACAATAGATTGATGTGTTGGCACCCGGGCTAAATTGGTAAAAACAATATTGTTATCACTACCGTCGCCTGGCAAGCCGTTTTCGTATTGTTTACGTCCGTCAAACAAAATATCTTCGGACATATAACCCAAATCGATATACAACTTACCTCCGGCGGGTGGATTTGGATTGTTAAAATAAGGGTCCATTACCCAAATGTCAATATATTCGACATTGGCTTGTTCAAAATCATTGGTTTGCAAGTAGCGCATGATGCCTCCCCATCGTTGTTCGGGATGCAATAAATTTCCGGTATTGGGGTCTAAATTGGTGTCAAAATTATAAGGACCGCGCTCTTTGGGGAAAAAGCTCAAATTTAAAGGATGAACCACCGTTGGATAACCGGCCGGTACATCTTGGTCAAAAATTTCACTAATACTGATTTGACGCACTGCTTCTTGTGACAAATCGTCTTGGGTAATATCGGTAGGTGGGTTGGTATAAAAAATAGGGTCAACAGTATACCAAGCCAATTTTGCTCTGTTCTTACCCGAATCTAAATTATCCAGTTGTTGCGACTCAGGAAAACGCGCCGGCACCGATGCTAAATGCCAAGCATAATATGACCTTAAATCGATGAAATTTTGAGAAGATTCAAAATCTTCAATATAAGTTGTGCTTCTACCGTTCACATCGGAGACATCTGCTAATCCGGGAAACAAATAGGCTGCTTCTGCTTTAATAGAAAGATTACTTTCGGCATCTGATTTGACATTGGGCAACCGATTAACCAAGCGGGTTAAAAACGGGGCTTTAGTCGAAAATTGTCCGTTAAAACCGATTAATTTATTATTGAGCGGTTCATAACCGTAATTGGCTTTCCAGCTCAATGGTTTTTCTTTAAACGACATATATGTTGCCCCCAAACTGAAATCTTTGCTAAATTTGTGTTCCACATCAATTCCGGTAAAGACTTTGGTGGTTTGTTGAAAAATGGAATTTTGTTCTACCGAAACTTGAATGGGAATGTTGGCTTGTGAAATAGACGGATTGATAATATTGACCCGCCCGATTTGGTAATTGACCACATAATCAATCCCTTCAACCAAGGTGCGTCCACCGGCAGTTACCGTTACCGAACCACGCGGAATATTAAAGCCACCGATAGGAATGCCACCGCCTCCGGCAGTTTTGTATTGTCCTTTTAATACGAATTTGTTTTTATCGGTAAATTGTTCTGCTTGGGTTTTGGACATGACATACAGTTCCTTGTAAACATAATGTTTTTGATTTTGGTTCCATGTAGTTGGGTCATCATAATTTTCATTGCCCAATTTGAGTTTTTCAAACAGATATTTACCAAAAGGTTCGGTCGAGGTAAAAATCACCCGTCCTTCACGAGCATCAATGGTGATGCCCGGAATAAAATCAAAAAATCCATCACCTTTGGGCTGCGGATCACCTTGGGCTGTCAGCCTGTCCATATTAAAGACATTGAGCAAAATCCGCTGTTTGACATCATTGGGCAACGGCGTACCATTTACCGGCGTGATGTAATTTAAAGGCGTGGGGTTGACATACAAAATATTAAGCCGGAAATCATTTGGGTCTATATCAAAAGCGTTTAGTGCATAAATATTTTTCATCATCAAATCCCAATCCGGTTCTTCGGTGCTGACCATATTACTTTTAAGCAACTTGACAATCAAGGTTTGCGGATATACAATACCGTTATCCGAGAATTCCCCTACCCGATATACTTGTCCGTTAATAGTATATTCAAAAGCAACGGCAAGCACTTCATCGGCATTGAGTTTTTGTTTCAAAGTGATATAACCGAGTTGCGGATGCAAAGTATATTGGGTGGAATCGAGCTTGACGGTGTTTTCCATTGAAACATAATCGGTGCCGTTGGTGACATTAACGCCGTTAAAACCTTGCGAAACTGAAAAAATGTCGCGAATGTTTGTATTGAGCAAACCGCCGTTATCTATGAGTGCCGGGTCAAATTTGTTGACCGAATTATCGGGTGGAGCGGTCGGATTGATGACAAATCCGGGAGGCGGATTGTCCAAGCCTATTTTATAGTTTTCACCCAAATCTTGTAAAGCGACAATATTTCTGATATTTTCGGTCTGGGTGCTCCGGTTGGTTTTCCATACTTCAATACGAGTAATCCGTGCCGTGCTGTTAATAAATGGATAATTTTTGACCGCTTCGGTGTAATGGTCTTTAAAATATTGTGCTAAAAAATAGTGACGGTTGTCTTCATATTGCAAAATAGGTTGTTCAAATTTTTGCACCACTTTGTCGCCTTGGGCTTGTATGGTTTTGGTGCCTGATTTTTGTTCGGCTACTACGGCGGTTATATAGGTTTTGCCAAAACGCAATTCCGTTTTAAGTCCGAATAAGCTTTGGGCGCCGTGTATCAAACTGTTTTGGGTTTTCATACTGACATTTCCCAGTTCAATATTTTGCAAAATGTCATCTTCGGTAGGAGTATAATTTAGTTTAATTTGGTTATTAAAATCAAAGGTCGATTGGGTATCGTAATTTAAATCCAAATTCAAACGGGTGCCTATTTTCCCTTTCAATCCCATACTGATTTTCTGGTCAAAATCAAATGACAGATTGGACCGGTTTTTGATGGGCAAAGCGGGATTGTCACGTTTGGTATAACGCAAACCTAAATCGATACTAAAATTACCTTTGGGTTGGATATTGATGGTTTTACCGCCGAAAATACTTTCAAAAAATTTAGAATTGACATAATAGGTTGGCAATAAATCTTTTCGTTTTTTTTTGGCTTCTTCAGTATTGCCGGATATGGCTTGATTGCGGTCTTTAAAGTTTTTATTCATTTTTTCTTTCAAAACCCGTTGGTAATATTGTTCAGGGGTCAATACCCAAGGGTAAGCCAAATTGTAACTCCCTACTTTTTTATTGAAATAAAACAAATTGGTTTTAGGGTCGTAAGTATATAAACTTTGGATACTTTCAGGGTCGGGCAATTGAACCGCAGCAGGATTGATTTGCTGTCTTAAAGTATCCTGTTGACTGGTAGGATTGTCTTGGGCTTGCGTTTTTACAGGTAATAAACCTAGAAATAAAAAGCCTAGAATTATTTGAAATGAAAAATGCTTTTTCATCGAATGTTTTTTGTTAAAAATTAAAAACGTTTGAGTGCTTCTTTTATTGTCTTTTCGAGACTGATTTCGGGATTTTCTTTTAAAATTTGCTCCACAATTTTTTCACTACGCTTTTTAGGAAATCCAAGAGCTTCTAATGCCGATAAAGCTTCATCTTTTATAGGAGAAACTATTGTCGTTTTTTCTGTATCGGCACTAACATCATAGGTTTTTAAAATTTTGTCTTTTAGCTCAATGATAGCTCTTTGCGCCGTTTTGGCACCAATACCTTTAATGGTTTTTAAGGCGACCACATCTTCATTGGCAATAACTTGTTGCACCTCTTTGGACGTCATGGCAGACAAAATCAACAAGGCTGTATTAGGACCGATACCCGATACAGAAATCAACAATTTGAAAATTTCGCGTTCAAGCGGATCAAAAAATCCATATAGCAAGTGCGCATCGTCTCTGATGATTTGCAAGGTGTAAAGCAACAACTCTTCATCAGCATTGATTTTGCTATAAGTATTAAGCGATATGGCGATATGGTATCCGATATTATGGTTGTCAATAACAACATAGGTAGGCGTTACATCAAAAACTTTGCCCTTGACAAATGAAATCATACATAAAATATTTGTTCAAATGTATGAAAAATTGTTAAAAGTAAAAAGTTTAGAACAAAGATTTACAAACAAAAACGAAGCGCTACAAATTGTTGGAAATAGCGAACTAAGTTTCATAAAAAATTGTAGAAGCGTGTAAAATCATAGGATTCTAAACTCAATAATCTTTGCCTGACCAAAAATGTTTTTTGTCATCATTTCCGGTTTGGTTCATATCTTTTTTGAGTTCATCTACGGGTATCACTTTTAACAAATCTTGATGTTGTTCAATGGCGAAGGCAATTTTCTCAACAATTTCGTCTACCGTATCATTTTCATAATCAATAGGTAAGGGCGGTTTAATTGTCAAGCGTTGGTTGATGCCGCGCTTTTTAATTTGTAGACCTTTTTTATCAAATGAACGTCTAAAACCGTCAATAACAATGGGAATTACCACCGGTTTATTGGTTTTAATAATATGTGCCGTACCACGTCTAATGGGTTTAAAAGGCGTGGTTGTGCCTTGCGGAAAAGTAATCACCCAGCCGTCTTGAATGGCTTTGCTTATATTGGTGATGTCATTAAAATTGACCGGACGCTTTACCTCTTTGCCTTTAGAACGCCAAGTGCGCATAATGGGAATAGCACCTACATACATAAAAATACGGGGCAAAATACCTGATGTCATAGTTTCCTTGGCGGCTACATAATAAATATTAGTTTTAGGATGAAACAAATATTTGATGCCTTTAATGTCGTTTTGTCCGTTGAGCGCTGCAAAAAATACATGAAACATGGCTGCGGCATCGGCAAAATATGTTTGGTGGTTTGAAACGAATAAAACTTGATTATCAGGCAGGTAGCGCAATATTTCCATCCCTTCGATTTGCAATTCATTAAAACCTTTATACCGCCGCTTTGATATCAAACCGAAGATAAACATTACAATTTTTTTAATAAAAATAATATTACCGAAAATATCTTTTTTAAACATAGTCAACGCATCATTTTAGTCGTTCGTAATTTCAAAGATACGACTTTTTTAGAAAGCCGGATTTTGTTTATCATTTTTAACATTTTTATATATGCAGAAAATTCCGAGCAACCGTAAACGAACTCTACATGTTTCAGAAGGAAAATTGATGAAAGCTATAAACTTGAAACAGGTAAGATAATAACTCAAATTTAATGCAGGAAATATTATTTTACAACAAATATTATTGAAAATATTGCATAAAATCAATACGGGGAATTTCACGCGCGCCCAAACTGGCTAGATGGTCTGTATATAATTGACAATCAATAATTTGGATATTATTTTCTCGCGCTAATTTAGCCAAATGGATAAAGGCTAATTTGGATGTATTGGATTCTTTGTGAAACATACTTTCACCTGACCAAACACGATCATTGGATTTGACAACATATAAACCGCCGACCAATTCACTGTTTTCATTCCAAACTTCCACCGAAAAAGCTTTTCCCAAGTTATATAAACTAATGTATGCTTGCTGCATTTCAGCATGTAACCAAGTATGCTTAGTATCTTTTTTATGAACATTGGCGCAGTTTTTTATCACCTCTTCAAAAGCCTCATTAACGGTTATTCTATAATGAGACTTTCGTATGAAGGCGCGCATACTTTTAGAAACTTTAACTTCTTCGGGAAACAATACCATTCTAGGGTCCGGCGCCCACCATAGAATCTCATCACCTTCATTATACCATGGAAAAATCCCGTTTTTGTAAGCTTCTATCAATCTTTTTATAGATAAATCACCTCCAAAAGCCAATAGTCCTTCGCTATTAGCAAGCTTAACAGGCGGAAAATCTACATTATGTGATGATAATTGAAACATAAAACAAAATGATATGCAAAAGTAATAAAGTTGTCTTTTTTTAAACGTATTAAACTTATAAAAAAATTAAGATTTTATTTACGAAAACGTACATGTTTAAGCTAAACAATATATCTATTATTTGTTAATTTTCTTAATAAAATGCGCAGTTAGATAAAAATATTTTGTTTTTTAACAAAAAAATAATAATTTTACTGCGTTAATACATCAATATTGCTAATTAAATTCAACGGCTATGAACTTAAAATCTATAATTGTCTTAATTTTATTTTTGATTTGGGGATCAGGCAGCACCTATTGGTATGTATGTAAAATTAAAGGATTTTGTCAGACTTCTGAGGTTTCTGCCACTGCAAATCGAAATAATAAAGCACAACAAAAACCCGAAGTCAAAATAAAACACGGGTTAATTTATTTTCTTAAAAACAAAGCTCATCCTGTTATTAATGATACCTTAGAATGGCAAGCAGAAGTAAAATCATTAAAAGACTTACAAGCCGAAGGTAAAAAATTACACATTAACGCACCTTATTTTTCAACAGAGAATAATGCTACGGATTTTGACAATTTAGGTTTAGCCAGAGCCGAAGCGCTAAAAAATCTTTTGTCCGGTTCCATAGTCGACAGTTTGATCATAACCAAAGGAAAATTGGCAGAAGACTCTGCCGGAAATGCCCCGGACTTTATCGAATATAATAAAAATTGGATTAAATGGCAGGTTGATAATGATTTTGTAAAAGAATTAGACCAAAAAACATTGATTTATTTTCCCTACAATTCCACCAAAGAAATCAGAAATAAAGCCATTTTATCTTACATGAATAATGTTGCGGATGATATGAAAAAACATCCCGAACTAATGATTCTAATCGTTGGGCATACGGATAATACCGGTAGTGAAGCGTCAAATCAATTATTAGGACTGAAACGTGCTAACCGGATAAAAAATTGGTTGGTTGCAAAAGGTATTAATGCTAAAAGAATCCAAGTAAAATCAGAAGGCGAAAAACAACCTATTGCAGATAATGCAACGCCTGAAGGCAGACAACAAAATCGTAGAGTAGAAATCAGTTATATCAAAAAATAAAAGTTATGCAAATATTAGTTAGCGGATTATTTAGTGCATCAGAATCTTACGGAAAAAGTGATGCCGTTTTTGAAATTATTTTAATGCTTTTAGTTGCCTTTATTTTAGGTTACCTATTGCGATATTTTTTGAGTAAATCAAGCTCAACAACTGCTAATTGTGACGATTGGGCTCATAAATGCGAATTGTTACAAAATCAACTCAACGGCAAACAAAACGAAATCAACAAGTTGCAAGCTGCATTGGAAGACTGTCAAAAAAGTCATGATAAACTTCAGTTTGCCGCGACAAGCAAGCCTAAAAAACCGGCAAAAAAAGATGATTTGAAAATTGTAGAAGGTATCGGACCTAAAATTGAGCAATTATTATTTGAAGCCGAAATTTACACTTGGGACGATTTGTCCAAAACTGAAGTAAGCATGCTTCAAGCTATTTTAGACAAAGCCGGACCGAATTATAAAGTACATAATCCTGAAAGTTGGCCGTTTCAAGCCAAATTAGCTTTGGAAAACAAATGGGATGAACTCAAAAAATGGCAAGACGAACACAAAGCAGGCAGATTTTAATGCATCAATTTAAATAACAATTCATTTAAAATATCTTTGTGGGTCATGCTGCCCGAATCTACGCCTTTGCTTTTTAGGTCGGCATCTTTGAGATAACCGATATTACGGCTAACTTTTTTCATTGGATATTTTTGAGCGGCTAATTGGTATTCGTTGACAAAATACGGATTGATACCAAGGGCTTTGGCTGCGCTGAATTTGGATTTGTCATTTAAGGTGTGATAGATGAACAAATCTCTAAAAAACCCGTAAAGCAGAGCAATCGTCACTATAATCGGGTGTTCTTTGGGATTGGCGGCAAAATACCGCGCAATCTTTTGAGCTTTGAGATAATTGCCGGTGGCGACCGCCGATTTTAACTCAAAATTATTATAATCTTTGCTAATACCGATGTGGGTTTCAATAATTTCGGGGGTAATGGCAGCGCCTTTTTCAAGGATGACCTCTAATTTTTGTATTTCGTTATAGATTCTGGACAAATCGGTTCCTAAAAAATCAATCAGCATTTGCGCACTTTTGACATCAATAGGATGCTGCATGGTTTTGAGCGTGTCGATAATCCAATTTAAAGTATCCCGTTCATACAATTTTTTGCTTTCAAAATACACGCCTTTTTTAAGGATTTGTTTGTATATTTTTTTGCGCTTGTCGAGCTTTTTGTATTTGTAATTAAAAACCAAAACCGTGGTGTCTGCCGGTTGGTTTAAGTAACTTTCCAAAGCGTCGGTATCGGCTTGTTTTTTTAACAAATGTTGCGCTTCTTTGACAATAATCAGTTGTCTATCGCTCATCATCGGAAACCGGCGGGCTTGCAGTATCAAATCCGGTAAATTGACATCAAGCCCATAAAGCGTCATTTGGTCAAAGCCCTTGGCTTCTTCGGGTAACAAATGCGCTTCGATATAATCGGTTATTTGGTCGATAAAAAAGGGTTCTTCGCCCGCTAAAAAATAAATGGGTTTGATGTTGCCTTTTTGGATGTCGTTTATAATATTTTGGACTTCTTTCATCTGTTTATAATTTTTATTTTGTCAAAAAAATTAATAAAAATTTATAATACATACAGTAACTCTCATAAATTTATTTAAATCATAACATTGTGTGTATTTTATGATTAAAAAAATTCATCTTCGTTTCATCGTTTTTTATTCGGCTCACAAAGATAACGAATTCGACTCAAAATGATAGATTTTTGGGCGGTATTCTTGTCAGAAATAAGCTGTCATACCCAAAACGACCATGAGTTTAGGTTGTCATTTCGTTTTTTTCAAAGAAATATAAAAAGCTGAATGGACGTAAAGTGTTCATTCGTAACTTGTAGTGCTTCGTTATATTCTACGGCTTTCTCTTGATAATGATACCTATCTCGTTCTGATATTTGTTGACTTTTCGAGTCAATCTATTTCAGGACCAGTTATGGGGTTCAAAAAATCTAAAATCAATAGAATCCTCAATTTCTCAAATTAAATTTTACCAAAACAAAAAAATAAACGTAACTTTGCGCACTTTTTTAGAATCATGCTGCATCAATATACCAAAGAATTTCGTCAAAATCTTAAAATAGCCGCGCCTGTTATGTTGGGTTATTTAGGACACGTCTTTGTCGGTTTGATGGACAATGTCTTTGTTGGTAAGCTGGACCCGATTAATTTGGCAGCGGTTTCTTTGGCTAATTCTGCTATTTTTTTTATCATGTCGTTCGGTATCGGTTTTTCTTATGCCATAACGCCTTTGGTTTCCGAAGCCGTTGGGGCAGGTAAGCAACATCGTCTTAAAAGGGTTTTGTTTAACGGCTTGATTCTCAACACTATTTTAGGTGTTATTATGGCGTGTTTAAGTTTTGGTATTCCAAAAGTTTTGTATTTGGCACATCAGCCGCCCGAAGTTATAGAATTGGCAGTGCCTTACATCCGTATAGTTGGCATTTCGTTATTGTTTGTGATGATTTTTCAAGCCTTAAAACAATTTGCCGACGGCATGTCTCTCACTACTTATCCCATGATAGCTACGATTATTGCCAATATTATCAATATTATTTTGAGTTATGGCATGGTTTTCGGTAAACTCGGGTTTCCAAAAATGGGAATTTACGGTGCTGCTTACGGCACCTTGATCGCCCGTTTGGTCAGTGTATTGGCATTGTGGTTTTTCTTGCGTTATATGTCCGAAACACGCGTATATATGAAAAACTTGGGTTGGTATCTTTTGTCCAAACCAATTATTCAAAAAATCTTGTATCTAGGCATCCCGTCCGGATTTCAAGGGGTTTTTGAAATGGGCATATTTTCGGCAACCGTATGGATTGCCGGTACATTGGGCGCCATTAGTCAAGCAGCCAATCAAATTGCCCAACAAATGGCTTCCATGACTTTTATGGTTTTTATAGGCTTTGGTGTAGCGGCAACGGTTAGAGTGGGGAATCAAAAGGGGCGCAAGGATTTTAAAGAGATGAAACGGATTGCTACCTCAATATTTTTACAAGTTTTTTTATTTGAGTTGCTTTTCACCTTTATTTTAATTGCTTTCCGGCAC
This sequence comes from Flavobacteriales bacterium, assembly GCA_027031025.1. Classification (GTDB taxonomy): domain Bacteria; phylum Bacteroidota; class Bacteroidia; order Flavobacteriales; family Flavobacteriaceae; genus WGBX01. The sequence goes on from JALVEJ010000220.1 coordinate 24,051, forward strand.
CAATTACCTTGGATTTATCTCAGCAGTGATTATACTGATCCGAAAAAAATAGCCGAAGCTCAATCGGTTTATAGTTTGGCGGTTAAACTTTTGATTGTGGCCGGTTTATTTCAAATTTCAGATGGTTTTCAAGTGGTTTTACAAGGGGCTTTGCGGGGGCTTCAAGATGTAATTTATCCGTTTTTTATAACCTTGATTGCTTATTGGTTAATCGGTTTCCCCATGAGCTTGTATTTAAGTAAAATTTATGGAACCATCGGTATTTGGTATGGGTTGCTTACAGGCTTGACAACAGCCGCTTTCTTATTATTTTTACGATTTAGGTATTTGTCCAAAAAACTTATTGAAATGTGATGCTGCTTATGTATTCTATTTAGTACAACAAATTGTCTTGTTTCCATTTTATCTGTGTTTGCCGGACAATGGTTGAGAAAAAAAAAGATTTATTAATGGTATTTAGAATTCTAGCCAGACAAAAGTCAGAATAGAAATGATGCGTAGATTTTATGTAGAGTGCATTAACCTTTTGAACTTTTGTCTAAAAAAATCTGAAATTTCTCTTTTAAAACATCAAGTTTTCCGGCGGGGATATTAGGCTTGTAAATAGCGATTCTTTCTCCATTTTGAAAGATAAAAATTAACCATTTCGGCAGGTCTTCCACCTGTTTAATTTCATTGACCGGATAAACCAATTCCGCTTGTTTACTTTTTACTTTGATATTGTTATCGGTAATAATATACTCTGTTTGTAGATCGTTAATTTTATCAACCAAATTATAGTAAAACTTTTTTTCTTTTCTAATAAGATAAAAAGCCAAAAAAGGAAAAAGTAAGGCAAAAAATAGATAAAAATAGTGCATAGTTTTAAATCCGATACCGTTTTTTATACTTTGACTAAACAGATAAATCGTCGCAAAGATAAATAGTCCACCAAACGCCATGTTGATGATAAACAAACGTTTTTTGTAAACGGGCTTGACCACATCGGGGAAAGCGGTTTTTAGGAAATCTTCATAATCGAGATGTTCTTTGATACGAATGTCTGTCATGAGAGTTTGATATTTTGAGGAAATAAGGATTTGAATAGAGAGGTCACCGAGTGATTTTGTGACGTTAGGAACAAAATCGT
>JALVEJ010000221.1 GCA_027031025.1 Flavobacteriales bacterium
TGGCTGCGAGTAGCCGGAGGACCGTCACGGGCTGTGGATGTTGTGGATAGTAACAAGGATATCATAGTCACTATACCTCCATTTTATGATACAGGCATGGTGGAAGTAAATAATGATGGAGTATCTATATTCACTATGTTGGCCACGGCACAGCATCATGATTCTCGTATACCAGGATCGGGAGAGAGATATCGAGAACAAGCTACGGAAGCGGTATCAGAATTGGTTTCTGATGCTAACTATGATTCAGTTTGGAAGAAACTGAAAGATATGAGTCCTAGTGCCAATAATCATAAAACAGTTAATCAACCCTCAGCAGATGAATCAGACGATGACTTCCTCGTCTATTGATCACGTCGTTAAGGTCCCCGAGGATCTCTTCGGGGACTATCTTGTCTATTCAGACACGCATTTTGGCCATCCCAGAACAAAAATAGATAACACTATTTCCTCTCTTGAAAAACTATGGCTTTCTCCATGGTTTAAAAATCTAAAGGCATTATTTATAGCTGGAGATCTGTACGATAGGAAACTCGAATATGGTAGCTACGAGGCCGGATCTGCTCTACTGCATATGATGAGATTGGGAGACATATGTCAAAAATATAATATATCTTTATATATTCTGGAAGGCACACCATCGCATGATTGGAGACAAGCTAGCATACTGCCAGATATATATAAGGAAATGGGATATACGTTTGAATATAAATACATAGACACTATAACTGTAGTCGATATAGAAGCCATCGAGAAGAGAGTCTTATTCGTTCCTGATGAGATGGGTACTCCTGAACAAGTGTATAAAGAGGTACTTAAACTACATAAGGGAAGTAATTTTGATATGGCAATAATGCATGGCAGCTTTAGATATCAACATCCTAAGTTTTTAGCACATCTATGTCATATAGAAGAAAATTACTTAGATTTGGTAGATGGTCTTATACATGCAGGACACATACATCAACACACGACATACGATCGAATAGTAATACAGGGATCCTGGGATAGATATACCCACGGAGATGAAGGAGATAAAGGTGCTCTTTTAGTAGATAGTAATAACAATTGGGAATTTATAAAAAATACAGATGCTACTATATATAGGACAATAAAGATAAATTCAAATAAAAAAGAATCTACCTATAAAAAGTTAAAAGTAGAGATAGCCGATCTTCCTATTGGGTCTCATATACGAGTTATTACGAAAAAGGGATCTGTGGTAAAAGAAGCCGTGGTTGCTATTAGTGCAGAGCATCCAGAATATAACTTTAGTATAAAGTACGACGAAGTCTCAGATACGAATATTAGAAAATCCAGATTACTTCAAAAAAGAGAAGAGCTTGGAATTCAAATAACTCCAGACAATTTAGAAAGATTAATATTTGCTAAAATACGCAGTAGAGATGGAGAAATCTCTAAATTAGATAAAGATAAGATACATAACTTACTTTCAGAGCTCTTGTAATGCGTTCTGATAAGTTTTTTTTAATCAATCAATGTTTTGGTGTATCTAGTTATATAACGAGCCTTATGCAGGCTCTCAGCGTGTTTAGGTGAAGATATGTCGATTTTTGATATTATAGATAATAGAGTACTTGGAGAATTTCCTTTATCAGTTCCCACATCTATTGTAGTAGAATCTACAATTTTCAATATGGTTCCAGAACATATGGAAGGTAAAGCGCATCCACTGGATAGTCTTCTAGGATGGAATCAGCACTATTTTTCACTACAGACGATGATAAGAAATTTTATATCATCTGCCGGTAGTAAGAATCTTACAAAAATCATGGATAATGATAAAGAAGTAGTCAATGTGCTATTTGAGGAAATAGATATTATATCAGAAATATACAGAGATAGAGGAAACGGATGTGTTCCAGTATTTTACTTTCATACACATAGAGGATTTATAGGGAATAGAAATACTTTCAAACGACTCAGAAAGCCTAGAGGTAAAACATTAGTATTAGAATCTTTTATTCAAAAGCTATCTAGGAGTATGTCCAAGGATAATAGAATAACAGTAATTGATCCTAGTTTTCCAAGAGTAAATAACAAATCTCTTATAACTACACATTATGCTTACGAGTTACTCGAATATAACTCCTTTAAAAAGCTGGCTTTGATAGAATCCCATACAGGTGCATATAAACCAAAAGAGCTATGGTATACTAAATATTCCAATTATTCCGAAGATCCTCGTTATAGTATGCTG
>JALVEJ010000222.1 GCA_027031025.1 Flavobacteriales bacterium
GCTATCTTATTTGGGATTATATCTGATATTTTTTGCACCACCCTTCTCTTAAAGGATCTTTTTTCTCCACTAACAACACCAACTATCTCCAAATTTGGCCATTGTGACATATACTTGATTGCTTTTGCCACGGAAGGCATAAAACAATCATCCACCACCACAACTCCTCCTTTTCTCAAAAGACGCACTGCATAATACAAATCTATCAAAGTTGCATCAAAGGTATGCAGGCCATCTATAAATATAAAATCATATTTTTGTCCATCAGCCAACAATTTTGGCAAAACAATTTGAGATTCTTCTTCAATCAATTCAAAAAAATCTACATTTATTTTTTTAAGATTGGAAATCCCCCCTTTCCTCCAATTGACTGATTGCTTGGGATCTACTATCGTATGTTGAGCACCTTTTCTTTTTTTTAGAGTATTGCATATAAACATTGAAGCTACTCCATAGGCACATCCTACTTCCAACGTTCGAGCTATATTAGCATTATCCACAATAATCTTTTGCAAGAACAAACCTTCATTAACATCAATGTGAGAGTGTAGTCTTTTTTCGACACCACCCTCTGTAATAATTCTCTTTTTACGAATTATATCAAATATGATAGTATTATCTATGTTTTCCACATTTATCACAGCTATTTAATTCATGACCGGGAAGTTCAAGAATTCAGGAGTTTAACTTTCGAGAAAATGAAGCGATATATTCGAATGTTCGTTCCGCACATATCTTCCAGCTAAAATTCTGCGCACGTTCATAAGCTGCAATTGCAGCCTGCCGGCGCAATTGCACATCGTCCATGTACTTTTTCAGGACATCAGCTATGTCTCCAGGTTTCTCCGGATCAAAATACAGCCCGGCATCCGCCAGCAATTCGGGCATGGCGCTTTGGTTGGAACAAGCAATCGGCAAGCCGGCACTCATAGCCTCGACTAATATTTGTCCGAAGGTTTCACAGGTCGAAGCAAAAACAAAGCCGTCAGCTCCTCGATAATACTCATCGAGTTCCTCATAAGGCACAGAACCATGGTAATAAATGGTTTCCCCTTTCGGATCGATTTTCCGCAAAATACTTCTCAGGTGCTTCAAGGCAGGTCCATATGCAGGACCAACCAAGTCTAATCTGATCGGATATCCTTCAGCTTTCAACCGGGCCACTGCCTCGGCCACGTTCCATTGGTGCTTATACCAGTTTATAATAGAAACATAAAGCCACCGGAAAGGCCTCGACTGAGTTATTTCACTCATCTCTCGCGCCTCTCGCGGCTTCCTCCTGAAGGTGTCACTTACTCCATGTGGAATTACTATTTTTCGAGAAGAAACAGAACCTATTCTTTTTTCCGTCACTCGTTGTGCTTCCCGAGTCAAAAAAATAATTCCGGAAGCACGACGAAAAGTGGCTGCCTGCGCCTTCTCAAGTGCATGATAGCGCAACCGAGTAGATGTCCATCCAAAACGTCTTCGCTCTTTTATATCAAACGGCAATAAGTTACGCGACATTGTCACATAAGGTCGGAAGGAGCCAACATACAGCCCACCGGGAATAAACAGTATGTCATACTCACGAGACAACTCGGAAGACAAGAACGTCCTTTGCCATGCAAGCCAGCCCAAGATTGATTGATGAGCCAATTTATTAACTACAATTTTCAACCATGTTCTCTCCGGCAAAAGGGAAGCAGTTTCAGGAATCGTCCATACTGTTATCTCAGATATCCCATGAGTGACGGGGTTTGCAGCTTTTAGCAACTCTACTAAATGGGTTACACCACCACCTCGACGTATATTCATTGCATCAATACCAATTTTCATCACGGAAACCTATGATTAAGTAAAAAACAATCACACTAAAGCAAATGTTTATCATCGTTTATCATTCACCGTGTAAGCCATACTCAATAGAAGCCACAAAAACAAACCATTTCCGCCTATTGAAAAAAGAGTTGCTTCACCCATGTTAATTAAAAGCACCGCCAACACCATCCAAGCCATTGGCATTGTTCCCCACCTCAAGACGGGCACATACAAAACCAATAAAAATATTAGTAGTAAAACAGCCCCTACAATACCTGTCTCCTCCAAAACTGCGGTTGGTTGAAAACCCTTTTCCACACTCGCACCTATTGGTATCCCCAAAGGACCATATTCTATCTCGGCCTCTTCAAGATCAGAGGGCACACCCAGACCGATACCCGTGAACGGCGCCGCTCGA
>JALVEJ010000223.1 GCA_027031025.1 Flavobacteriales bacterium
AAAAGAAAAAAGAATTATTGTATACTAAAAAAGACAAGTTTAATAAGTTAATGGAAAAATATCCCGATTTATTATATCTAAAAAACAAATTCAAAATAAATATTTAACTTCATCAAATTAATAATTTTATGAAAAAAATTATCAGCCTAATTCTTATTTTTACAATCTCAACACAAATATTCAGCCAAATTGATTCTACAAAAGTTGCATTTGTATCATATTGGTCTGTTGGTGACAGTTACGATTTCAAAATAACAAAAATAAAACAACAATGGAAAGAAGGTAAATTAATAAAAAATAAGAAACAAATACATCGGGTAAATTTTAAGGTTATAGACTCTACTGCAAAATCTTATACTATTAAATGGAGTTATAATAATGATGAATTATATAATATTCTAAAAAAAACTTATAAGTTACCGGACAGTTTATTGAAAAATTTATCAAAATACTTTCTTACGGAAGTCAAATATAAAACCTCGGAACTTGGTAATATCGTTGAAGTTTTAAATTGGAAAGAGATTAGTAATACCATGAACAAAATTTTTGATCTTGTAATTGAAATTGCAGCAAAAAATGATAGTATTAAAAAAAAATCATTAAGTAATTCCATGCAGCCTTTACGGCAAATTTTCAATTCAAAAGAAGCTGTTGAACAATTGATTTTGCAAGATATACAAGTCTTTCATCTTCCATTGGGGTTAGAATTTGACACGACCACTCCATTAGTATTTGATGATGAGTTACCTAACATTTTAGATAACAATCCTATCAAAGCCAAATCAAAAATTTACTTTGAAAAAATAGATTACGAAAACGATTTATGTGTGTTCAAATACGATACGGATATACCTCATGAAGAAACGTTAAAACTAATAAAAGATTTAATGAGCAAAATAAAAATTACCGATAAAGAAATGGATAAGTTTTTAAAAACAGCTGTTTTTAGTATAAAAGATAGAAATGTTTTTGAATACTATTTTTACCCCGGCATTCCAAAAAAAATAGTAACAAACAGAGAAACAATTATCAATTTTGAAAATAAAAAAGAAAAAAGGCTTGAAAAAATGATTATTGAATTAATAACCGATTAATAGAAATAATAATCATAAAAAAATTTCATTAAATAATGCATTATATCATAAAAAAATCATTATTATTTACTTAAATTTGAGGCAATAATTACAAAATTCAAACAAATTATGAATAAAAAAGTCACCATTATTGGCGCCGGTAATGTCGGTGCTACCGTAGCCGAAGTAACGGCACGTAAAAACATTGTAAACGAAGTCGTTTTAATCGATATTAAACCCAATTTTGCCGAAGGCAAAGCATTAGATATTTGGGAATCATCACATATTAACTATTTTGACACAAAAGTTAAAGGTTATACCGATGATTATTCCAAAACCGCTGACTCAGATGTAGTTGTCATCACCTCAGGCGTACCAAGAAAACCCGGTATGAGTCGTGATGATTTGATCGGTATCAATGCCAAAATTATGAAAGAGGTTTCTCAAAAAGCCTTTGAATATTCACCCAATGCAAAATTTATCATCGTAGCTAATCCGCTAGACGTTATGACTTATACCGCCTATTTGGCTACCGGTTTGCCACGAACACAAGTTTTCGGTATGGCTGGTGTTTTGGATACGGCAAGATTTGAAGCTTTTATTGCCGAAGAACTCAATGTCTCACCAAAAGATGTCAATGCGATGTTGCTAGGTGGGCACGGCGATACTATGGTTCCACTACCACGATTGACCAGTGTATCCGGCATTCCGTTACCTGAATTAATGGACGCCGAAACCATTAACCGTTTGGTAGAACGCACCAAAAAAGGTGGAGGCGAAATCGTTAAGTTACTTGGCACATCTGCTTGGTATGCCCCCGGAGCTGCTGCTGCTGAAATGGTAGAAGCGGTTATTTTAAATTCTCATCGTGTATTACCTGTTTGCGTCATGCTTGACGGTGAATACGGACAACACAATGTAGCACTCGGCGTTCCGGTCAAACTCGGCTATAACGGTGTAGAAGAAATCATCGACTTGAAATTAAAAGATGATGAAATGAAATTGATGGAAATTTCCGCCAATCATGTCAAATCGGTCATGAAAGTTTTAGACGACTTAAAATTGTTTTAAAAGATAAAATTTATTAATTAATATCAATCAGCCGGAGCCAATCTCCGGCTTTTTTAGATTGATAAAACCAAA
>JALVEJ010000224.1 GCA_027031025.1 Flavobacteriales bacterium
TCACAAAGAGATCTTCTTTAGGCATACGTCGAAAATGGCCGAGACTGCTCCAGCTAAAAGTGGCTATGGCCACCACGAACATGATCCCCACCAGCACCGCCAGGGGTATTTGGGAGATATAAGAACTCAAAGCTACCACAAAAAGAATCAAGAGCACCGCTGCGGTAAGCGAAGAGAGGCGTCCGGTGCCGCCGCTGGTGAAGTTGATCATCGATTGGCCGATCATGGCACATCCCGGCATGGCGCCAAAAAATCCGCACGTGACGTTGCCCACGCCTTGGGCGATGCACTCTTGGTTACCGCTACCGCGACTTCCGCTCATCTCATCGAGCACCGAAAGCGTCAGGAGCGATTCGATGAGCCCCACGAGCGCTATGATGATGGAGTAGGGGAGGATGGTAGCGAGCGTCTCGAGATTCAACGGCGCCATAGGGAGGTGGAATGTAGGCAAAGAGCCGCTGATATCGGCCAGATCCCCGATTTTTTTGGTATCGATATCCAGAAGCAGCACGAGCGCGCTAATGGCTATGATGGCCCCCAAAGAAGCAGGGATGACGGTGGTGAAGCGTGGCAGAAGATAGATGATCACCATCGTCAAAGCCACCAAAAAGAGCGTCATGAGATTGGCGTCTCGGATAAGAGGGAGCTGGCTGAGCGCGATGACGATGGCAAGACCGTTGACGAATCCATAGATGGCCGGCTGGGGGACGAGACGTATGAATTTACCGAGACGCAGCAGCCCTATGACTATCTGGATGATGCCCGCCAAGATAGCCGCCAAAAACATATATTCTGCGCCGTGGCGCATCACGAGATCCACGAGCACCACGGCGACAGCCCCCGTAGCACCGCTGATCATGCCGGGCTTGCCCCCTATGAGCGCCGTGACGAGCCCCAAAATGAAGGCGGTATAGAGCCCCACTTGAGGATTGACTCCCGCAATGAGAGAAAAGGCGATCGCTTCGGGTATCAAGGCCACCGCCACCACTGTGCCGCTGAGGATGTCGTTTTTGGGATTTTGTGTGAAATTGTAGCTTTTACGTAGCATAGCAGGTCTGGCAGACTAGGAGAGTCTACCAAGCTCCTCTTCGATCGTAGCCAGCCTCTCTTCAGCTTCCGCAAGCGCTTTGCGGTTTTGCTCCACCACCTCTTTGGGAGCGTTTTTGACGAAGTTTTCGTTTGCCAGCATTTTACTGAGCTTTTCGATCTCTTTTTGCACCTTCTCTTTTTGCTTGGTAAGACGCTTGATGATGGGAGCCAGGTCGATGCCTTCTAGCGGGATGAATACCTCCTCCTTCTCACCGATATCTGCCACCGCATTGTCGATGGTTTTGTCCGTAAACTCCACGCGCTCTATTTTCGCGAGCTTTTGGATGTAGGCTTTGGCGCTGTCGGGCATATCGGCTTTGACGTATGCCAGAGGCACCTGTTTGTTGGCCATATCGATGAGGGCTTTGGCTCGGCGCAGGCTCACCACCGCATCGATGATGGTAGCGAAACGCTCTTCGAGCTCCTCGTCGCGCTTGCTTGCTTTAGGGTAGGGCATCACCATCACGGAGCGTGCCTCTTCAAGCGTGGTGGCACTCAGCTCTTGGTAGAGATATTCGGTGATGAAGGGCATGAAGGGATGCAAGAGCTTCATCGCCTCTTTATAGATCGCACCGAGTTCGCTAATAGCGCTCTTATCGGCCTTGGCCAGCTCGATACCCCAGTCGCAAAACTCTCCCCACAAGAAACGATAGAGCGTCGTGGCGGCATCGTTGAAGCGGTAACTATCGAGATTTTCGCGCACTTCGTCGACGGCGTTGTAGAAGCGACTGAGCATATAGCGGCCAAGATCCGTGGTGATTTGGATATCGGCCAGATCTTCGAAGCGCTCTTGGTGCATAAGCAAAAAGCGCGCCGCGTTGTAGAGCTTGTTGGTGAAGTTGCGATAGAGCTCCAAGCGATCACGCGAGAGACGGATATCGCGTCCCTGCACAGCCAGGATCGCCAGCGTGAAGCGCAGCGCATCGGTGCTAAACTCTTTGATGGTATCGATAGGATCGATCACGTTGCCGCGCGATTTGCTCATCTTCTGGCCATGCTCGTCACGCACGAGTGCGTGGAGATAGACATCTTTGAAGGGGAGCTTGTGCAAGAAGTGCTCGCCCATCATCATCATGCGCGCCACCCAGAAAAAGAGGATATCAAATCCGGTGATGAGCAGGT
>JALVEJ010000225.1 GCA_027031025.1 Flavobacteriales bacterium
GACCTCAATGCTTCCATATGCAGTTCATGTTCTTCGGTACAGATATTTGCAGTCCAGCTTACTTCAGACTCGAAGTCACCCTCGAAACCCTTGCTGCTTGCTATATGCTAAGTTTCGTCGCCAGTATTCGCTGCACTGACGAATTACCCACTTGAATCCCGCATAATCAGGACTTTCACCCGACTAGTTTAATTTCCAAATTCTTTGTACTTTTACACAGAATTTATTTAGTAGCCATTCAAGGCACACACATGCGGTATGCTCCATGCTCCCTATCGGTCGCACCGAGCATACCGCTATCGTTACCTGCAATTTCACAAAAAATGAAGTGTGAATAAAAAAATCCCAAAATATAAATTTAAAAATGCTGAAAAATTAGAGTTTGAATTAACCTCAATAGCTTCAATTTTTAAAAAGAGTAAATCCAAACTTTATATTCCACATAGGCAGGATTTTTATGGATTATTCTACTTTACAAACTCAAAAGGCAGTCACTTTGTAGATTTTAAGGAATATGAAATTCAAGAAGGACACATCTTTTTAATATCTAATGAACAAATACATTTTTTTAAAAACATTGAGAAAACAGAAGGAAAAATAATCCTTTTTACATCTTCTTTTCTTGACAATGATTATTTAATAGATCAAGTATTTGAAACTGCAATTTTTAATCCATTTTTATTTTTGAACAAAGAACAACGTAACTATTTTGATACGTTGATTAATCAAATAAAGCGCATTTATGTTTCAGACAAAAAAATTAAATCGGAAATATTAAAAAAGTATCTGGAAATAATTTTGCTTGAAATTTTACAATCCAATCAAGAAACTTTAAACCTAAAAAATAATAATTACTTGCGTTTCCTTGCGTTTAAAAAAGACATAAAAGATAACTTCAAATCACAAAAGAAAGTTAAATTTTACGCAAATAAACAGAATATAAGCCCTAAGACACTTAATTTGGCTGTAAGACAAACCGTTGATAAAAGTGCTAAACAGTTTATAAATGAATACGTGATTTTATCAGCAAAACGCTTACTTATTAATTCAAATCTTACGAGTTCCGAAATTGCTTATGAACTGGGTTTTGATGAGCCAACTAATTTTACGAAATTCTTCAAGAAAGCCGAAAAAATATCACCCACAATGTTTAGAAAAGCACATAAATAAATCTATTTTACTAAACTTAATCATATTCAGTTCCATTTTTACCATTCAATGTAGATTTCTTACCTTTAAAGGTTTTCTCTTCACACCTACATTTGCATCATAATTAATAAACATTAAAAAAGAGAATTATGGTAAAAACAATTTTATGGAGTATTGCAATGTCAGCAGTAATTATGTCTTGCTCAACCCCAAAACAAAATCATTCATTAACAAATAAAAAAGAAGTAAAAATGGAAACAAAAAGTAAAAAAGAAAAAGTAATTGAATTATTAAAAAGTATAGAAACAGGAGATATAAAACCAGTTGGTTATATCAACCCAAACAAATATATACAACACAATTTAGCTGTTGGAGATGGTTTGGCAGGATTTGGTGAAGTTTTAAGTCAATTACCAAAAGGAAGTGCAAAAGTTGAAGTAATTAGAGCATTTGAAGATGGTGATTATGTGTTTACACATACGAAATATAACTTTTTCGGAGAAAAAGCAGGATTTGATATATTTCGATTTGAAAATGGATTAATTGTAGAACATTGGGATAATCTGCAAGAAATTGCAAAAGAAAGTGTATCAGGAAGAACACAATTTGACGGAACGACTGAAATTATAGACAAAGATAAAACGGAAGTGAATAAAAAGTTAGTTAAAAATTTTGTCAATGATATATTACTTGGTAATAATCCAAATAAAATAACAGATTATATTTCAACGGAAAAATATTTACAACATAATCCGAATGTTGCAGACGGACTTGAAGGTTTAGGAAAAGCTTTGGAAGAATTGGCAAAAGCAGGTATGCCAATGAAATACACTGAAAATCATATGATTTTAGGAGAAGGAAATTTTGTATTATCCGTTTCGGAAGGGGAATTTATGAAAAAACACGTTTCATTTTATGATTTATTTAGAATTGAAAATGGAAAAATTGTTGAACATTGGGATACGATTGAAGAAATTCCTGAAAAATCTAATTGGAAAAATAACAACGGAAAATTCTAACGCAAAAAGAATAAAAAGCAGGTAACAAAATGT
>JALVEJ010000226.1 GCA_027031025.1 Flavobacteriales bacterium
GCTTTTGAAGCACAGCAACAAAAAGCCTTGACACCGGAACAAAAAGCCACACAACGTAAAGCCGAGCGTGAAGCGCGCAGGCAAAGGATTTTAGAAGAACGTCGCAAACGAAAAGCTCAAAAAAATAAAGAATCTGACGAAAACGATAACGAAAATAAAAATTAAAATAAACTTAAAATTAAAAATAGAATCATATGAGACACTTAAAACTAGCATTAGCCGCATTGTTACTTTGGATAGGAACCACCACAGCCAATGCGCAAAAAATCGCACATATCGATGTGCAAAAAATTATGACCGAGATGCCCGAATTTAAAGCCGGTCAAGCCCAACTGAAAAAGTTATATGCAACTTATCAAAAAGAGTTTAAAGAGATGCAAGATGCCTATCAGGCCAAACTTAAAAAGTATCAAGAAGAATCAAAAACAGTTTCTGAGCAAGAAAATCAAAAACGGGTTAAAGAGTTGATGGAAATGGAAAAAAACATAGCCAAAGCCCAACAAGATATTCAAGCCGAAGCCCAAAAGAAAGAAGCCGAATTGATGAAGCCTATTCAAGAAAAATTGTTAAAAGCCATTAAAGATGTAGCCAAAGAAAAAGGCTATCAATACGTTTTTGATAGCTCAGGACCTACCAATTTGATTGTAGCTAACGGTCCGGATTTGTATGCTGATGTTAAAGCAAAATTAGGCTTTTAATTTTTATATTTTATTTCCTAAAAAATCCCGATATTTGTCGGGATTTTTTTTATAGATTGACGTTATGTAACTTTTGTATCAATTTTTTTACAATATAAAATGATTTTTGTTATTTTAGTAAAAATTTTTTAAGAAAAGAGCTTTTATTATTTGTAACTTTGATAAAAATTTAAAATCTTATGTATATGAAGTGCTTAAAAGAAAAATTATATAAAAAAATTGAAGCCCATCGTCCCAGAACCAGACGTTTGGCTAAGGAATATGGCGATGTGGTTGTCGATCAAGTCCGTGCCGGACAAATTATTGGCGGCATGCGGGGTATTAAGAGTTTAATTTCGGATATCTCCTATCTGGACCCTTACGAAGGTATCCGGTATAGAGGTTATACCCTTCCTGAGGTTTTTGAAAAGTTGCCCAAACCTGAAGGTGCCGAGATGCCTTATGTTGAAGGCTTGTATTACTTATTGTTAACTGGTGATATTCCAAGCAAAGCGCAAGTAGAAGCCTTGATTATGGACATGAATAACCGTCGTATCATCCCTAAATATGTTTGGGATGTCATTGATTCTTTCCCCAGCGAAAGTCACCCGATGGCTATTTTATCAGCTGCAGTGATGAGTTTGGAACGTGAGTCGTTATTTAATGTTAAATACCGTCAAGGGCTCAATAAATTGGATTATTGGGACCCGACTTATGAAGATGCGACGAATTTACTGGCAAAAATTCCATTAATCGGTGCTTATATTTATAATAAACTTTACAATCCGGAAGGCGGTCACCGCTATCCTGATCCTACTTTGGACTTAGGAGCTAACTTTGCTTATATGATGGGTAAAGACAAACCTTATGACGATGTGTCCAGAATGTATTTTATCATCCACGCCGACCACGAAGCCGGTAATGTAAGCGCCCATACAGGCCATTTGATTGCCAGCTCGTTATCTGATGTATATTATGCCATCTCCGGTATGATTAACGGCTTAGCCGGACCATTACACGGCTTAGCCAATCAAGAAGTGTTGCGTTGGTTGCAAAAATTGTATGAAAAATACGGCGACCAAGTTCCTGATAAAAAAGAATTGGAAAAATATGTATGGGATACTTTAAACAGTGGGCAAGTTATTCCGGGTTACGGACATGCCGTATTGCGTAAAACCGACCCAAGATATACGGTTCAACGAGAATTTTGCTTAACGCACATGCCGGATGATCCTTTATTTAAATATGTCTCGGCATTATACGAAGTGGTTCCGGGTATTTTAAAAGAGCATGGTAAAGCCAAAAATCCTTGGCCTAATGTTGATGCGCAATCAGGTGTGGTTCAATGGCATTACGGCGTTAAAGAATATGATTTTTATACCGTATTATTCTCCATAGGGCGTTCCATTGGAGTGTTGTCTAATATTATTTGGGACAGAGCCTTAGGTTATCCGATTGAAAGACCAAAATCTGTCACCACCGATATGTTGGAAGAAATGGTCGGTATCAAAGAATAAGTTTTTAAACTTTGTTGATTATAAATAGGGGCGCTCATTGAGCGCCCCGAATTGTTAAGGAAAGTCATTGTTAAGGAAAAATAATTTTGAAAAACTTGATATATAAATGGTCTTTCGCCGGTATAATAGCAGTTTTAGGCGCTATCATAATACCTTCTATGGGCATAAATCGAAATTTTTTGCGTTTAGGCTGATATAATACCGATTTTTGAACTGCCCCGAAACTTGAAATTGTTACCAAGTTCAAGTTTTTCTGTTCGCTGCCTTGCAAATAAAAAGGTTTGTTTTTTGAAGTTTTTTCTAAAGGCGAATCCGTAAACAAAAGATATTCGGTTCCGTTTAAATAAGTTCCAAAAAAGGAGTGTAAAGCCAAGCGCGGTTTGACAATTTGTTTTTTATAAATCTTTTTGGCCCAAATAATATCTCCGTTTTGTCTTACTTTTATACTAAACAAATTGCCGGCAATTTCGCGTATAGCTGCTTCCCGGTCTTCTTTTTTCATCATTTGTGGCACATACAAATCTTCTGCATTGACGATTAAATCGCCATTAGGCAATACAAAACTTTGTCGTGTCACCATGCTATGATTTTTAGTCTTTTTTAAACCTTTGCGACTGCCAACCGAGACTAAGGCTTGCTTAAATTTTTGATAAGAACTGTTGATTAAGCTTAATTCTTTGGTCAAATTAAGTCGGTAAAAACCGTCAATATTGTTTAAATCCAAATAACGATCACGGTAAAACCCAAAGACGGACAAATTTTTATCTATAAGGATATGCAGTTTTTCCATAACCTTTTCCGGTTTTATTTTGTATGTTGACACCTTATCTTTTGTAATATGATAAACTTTAAAATGCTGCGTATTATCCGTGTTCAGAAGTCGTCTTTTTTTCAGTGGGTCATTTCGATATATTTGAGTGGCTAAATACACATCGCCGTTGGTGTCATCTACTTGTAAATCGTTGATATAAAACAGTTTGCTTGCAACCGGAAAACTGATTTTTTGTTTGAAAACCGGTTCAAATTCTCGATTAAAAACTTGAATATGATATAATGCCGGATGTGCTTTTAAATCTCTGTAAACAATCGTAAAAAAGCGGTTGTTTTTTGAAAAACGGATAAATATTTTAGGATTAAAAAAGTTGACATCGCTGTAAAATTCCAATTTTTGATAATACAATGAACCCGGATTGACAAATAAATTGACTTCATTTTTAGGATAAACAAAGTCAATATGGAAAAATTCTTTGCTTGATATGGTGCCGTTTTGGATGTCGCCATAAATTTTTTTAAAACTGTAATATCTTTTGCGCAGATTTTGTTCCATATTGATAAGATACAAATGTTGTTTGTGCACAAAAGCGCCTTTAATGGTTCCTTTTATACTCCCTTTATTTAATTTGAAAGTTTTGGTTTTGAGCAGATTCAAGTTTTGGTCATAATGCGTAGCATAAGCTTCGGAGACTAGCGGATTGACCAAAAAACCGCTTCGCTTGGAGCTGATGGTAATAAATCCGCCGTTTTCATCGGGCAAAATATAATCGTTTTGAACCCGGGCGGTTGTCATTTTATAAACTTTACTTTCTTTGATTTGAATATCTTTTGTTTGCGCAAATGCAAAAGTCGTCAATAAAAACGACACTACAAGAATCGTTTGTTTCATAGTCATGTTTGTTTGTGTTGTATTTAAGATTGGAGTTGTTTATGTAGGATCGGATCTTCAAAATAGGATTCAATAGGTTGAAAATCAGCAGAACTTTCTTCTATAAAATGTATGTCATAGTCAGCGCGGTTAAGGAGAATACGCATCGTGTTTTCCACTTGCTGATATAGCGGTTTAATAAGCCATTGAATTTCTTCGGGACCTTGTTTGATTTCATTATAAAGTGCTTTGCGTTTTTCTTCCATTTTTTGATTAAGTAATTCTTGGTAGCGCTCGGATTTTTTCCAGTAATTGCCCAAATTTAACGGGCGTTTTCGGTGTTCCATCATTTCGGCTATTTTCCATTCATGATTAACTTCCGAAAAAGATAGAAATTTCGGATGCAAACCGGCAATATAAATGCGTTTGTTTTGGTGGTCAATTTGTACTTTTAAATCTTTAAGATTGACGCCGTATTTGGCTGTTAAATGTATTTGTAAAGCTCCGATAAAATGCAAATCTCGGTCATCTTCAATAAATTTTTCGTTCCAAGTCCGGGTAAAATTGGTATCGATTTCCATCAATCCGACTTCCAAAATGTTTTTCATCCCGATAACATTGAGTTTCCGGTTTTTAAGTTCGGCTATTTCTTTTTTTTGATTATCGAGTTCTTGTTTGAGTTGTTTGATTTCACCAGATTTTTCCGGTTGTAATTTGACATACAAATACATCAAAACGGCACCAACTAACATGCTGATACCAAATTGGTTAAGTCGTGACAATAAAGCCAAAAATCCGACTAACAAAACCAAGAAGAAAATGATTTCCTTTTTGTATTTTTTCCAAATGAATTTAAACATAGGTTTGATTATGAAATGTGGTTCGTTTTTTCATTCAGCTCTAACAGATTTTGAAAACCTGTCAGACCTTTATTTTTTCCGACCTAGTAGGGTTTTACTAACCTGCTAGGTCTAAATAAAAATCCGCTCCTTTAAACATATTAATTGGATATATGGTATTTTCAAGCTTGTTTTCTTGTTTTAACCTAAAATCCGCTTCCTACTAATTTAACTGCCCCTTGGTCCTATATAATCACTTTACAATATCTATGCCGTTTTTTCTATTCCGGGTTAAATTTGTTTTTTAAAGCTTCCAGTTGTGCTTGTTCGTGGCGCAATTTCATACGTTCATAAACATTTTGAATAATTTTTTTTGTATAAAGCGGAAAGTCAGCTTTCATAATCCAGCCGTAATATCCGGGATCTTTTTGTAAGACCTCTTCAACTTTTTGTCCTTTATATTTACCAAAATTAATGATTTCTTCATTTTTGTCGTTGTAAATGATGCGTCCTTGAAAATCGGCGGCTTTAAAGTAAGAGCTAAACTTGCTTAAAGCCTCCATATCTTTGGGTAAGTCTTCATATTTTTGCAGTTGTGCTTTAAAGATTTCGTAAGTGGCTTTGGTATCTGCTTCGGCAGAATGCGCATCGGTTAAGTCGCCATCACAATAAAACTTATAGGCGGCGGTCAGATTGCGCGGTTCCATTTTGTGAAAAATATTTTGAATATCAATCAAATTGTTGGTTTTCAAATCAAAATCAATACCGGCGCGTAATAATTCTTCTGCCAAAAGCGGCACATCAAAGCGGTTAGAGTTAAAACCGGCTAAGTCGGCATCGTGAATTAAGTCAAAAATATCTTGTGAAATTTCTTTAAAAGTCGGGGCATTGGCAACATCTTCGTCATAAATACCGTGTACCTTGGAAGCTTGTTCGGGAATTGGCATCTCCGGATTGACCCGCCAAGTTTTAACAATTTCGGTGCCGTCAGGTTCTACACGAATAATGGCTATTTCTACAATCCGGTCTTTGGCGGTATTGATGCCGGTAGTTTCCAGGTCAAAGAAGCAAATAGGTTTGGTTAGTTGTAAACTCATTTATTTTGTTTTTTTATTAGATATGGTCGGTTTGGTTTTCCATATGGGTACAAAACCTTTCTTGTTTTTCTTTTGTAAAAATTGGTTAAAGGGCGGTGGCGCCCATTTATTTTGCAAATCTATAAATTTATATCCCAATTTGTTGGGTTGTGGTTCTAAAATTTCGTTGAGAAAAGCTTTTTGTAAAATGTATTCAATCCAATAATCTTCTTTATTGTTAAACGGATCAAACTTGGCTTTTAAATCAATATTGTAAAGTTTGGCCATATTTTGATACCAAAAAGCAGTCCAACCGCTTTTGTATTTTTTTAAAAATTCATAGACTGTTTGTCCGGTTTGGCGATGAAACAGTTTAGACAAAATGCGACCTTCGCTTTGGGTCAAATTTTTGAGTTTGGGTTCAAATTCCTTTTTAATCCAACGCTTTACGATGCGCATATAACGTTTGCGTTGACTTTTGGTCATTTTAGCCAGACGTTTATCCAGTTTTTCGATATTTTCTCCCGATAACTTGGCAAACGGATAAACTTTATACACTTTTCGACGAATCCACCAATAGCGTTTTAATTCGCGATAGTTGTTAAAGTGCATTTTGGGTAAAATAACAACCGGTGATAATTCAAAAACAGGAATAGAATCCTTTGCCGGATACAATAAGATATTATCCGGATTAAGCCTGAGGCTGTCCTGTTGTGCCTTACTTTCGGGCAGCCTTATAAAAAACAGGATGAAAAATAAGATGTATAGGCGTAATTTCATTATGTTTGGCACTAAACTTGATATTTTTGCACAAAAGTAACTAATCTTATGCTGATTTGTATACAAGCTTTGATTTTTATCGTAATTTTGAATTTTTCAATAAATCTTTATCAATAATAATGCCTAAATTTTTATTGCTATTTGTCGCATTTTTTCTATTCTGTTTGAGTTCATCGGCACAAGATTCATTGTGGATGCCTTTGGATATTCCTTTGTATTTGTCGGGAACTTTTGGCGAATTGCGTAGCAATCACTTTCACTCCGGTTTGGACATCAAAACCAATAATGAAGAAGGTTTACCTGTTTTTGCCGTTGACGATGGTTATGTTTACCGGATTAAAATTACCCGGAACGGTTACGGCAAAGCCTTATACATTAAACATCCTTCGGGTTTGGTTTCGGTTTACGGACATTTACAAGGCTTTAACGACCGGATTGAGGCTTATGTTAAACAAAAACAATATCAGAAACAACAATTTGAAATTGAATTGTTTCCCTATAAAATAGAATTGCCGGTAAAGAAAGGGGAAATTGTGGCGTATAGCGGTAATAGCGGTGGGTCGTCCGGTCCGCATTTGCATTTTGAATTGCGTAATGTCAAAGCGCATCCCCTCAACCCGATGGCGTATGGTATCCGGGTTAAGGATACGCAAAAACCGGTAATACGTAAATTGTTTGTGTATCCTTTGGATAGTTTGTCGCAAGTCAATCAAAGCCGCAAGCGTGTACAACTTAATCTGACCCGTTTAAACGATTCGGTATTTTTGGCCGATCAAGTTTTGGCTTGGGGACATATCGGATTTGGGATAGAAGCCTATGACCGGCAAGACGGTGTGTTTAACCATAATGGTTTATATAAAATTACCTTGACAGTCAACGGATTGCCATATTTTATTCAAGAAATGATGGAATTTTCATTTGCCAATTCCAAACATATCAATACGATTATAGATTATCCTTACTATTTAAAACACCGGCGGCGGATTCAAAAATTGTGGGTAGAACCCTACAATCCTTTGGAAATTTATACCCAATTGGTAGGTGATGGTAGTTTGCATATCCAAGCATATAAAAACTATCAAGTTGAAATAGAACTAGCTGATTTTGAAGGAAATAAGGTTTTGATAAAAATTCCGGTTAAAGCACATGCTGATCATTCATTAAAACCGTTTAAGCTTGTTAAAACACCCTATTATGTGCCGGTAAATAAAACGGTTCATTTTGATTTTGCGCCTTGGTCGGTTGAGTTTAAACCACATACAGCTTATGAAAATTTTTATCTCCGTGCGACTGCCACAAAAAAGGTATTAAGTTTGAAAAACCCGATGAAACCCTTGCAAAAATCTTATTTAATCCGGTATCCTTTATCGGAAATTACTCCCGAATTGCGACCATATGCTTATATTGCTTTGTATGGAAAAAAACACCGGACTTATTATCTTTCAGGATATAAAAAGCATGACAGTATCAGGGCATTTACCAAAAGTTTCGGTAATTTTGTTATTCGATTTGATAGTATTGCACCGTTTATCAAACCGGTCAATTTTAAAGAAAAAGCCAATTTGACCAATTATCAATTTTTGCGTTTAAGAACAGGCGATAAACAATCCGGTATCAAAGCTTATAACGGCTATATTGACGGCGCGTGGATATTGTTGGAATATGATTATAAAAAAGGTACTTTAACATACAATTTTGCCGATAAAAAACTTCAAGGTTTTCGTCACGAATTAAAAGTAATTGTAGAAGACCGCTTGGGTAATAGTCGTCAGTACAAAACTGTTTTTTACAGACGTGAATAAGTATTTTAGCCTAACTTAATAATTATTAACCAAACGAACAATGCATAAAAAAATCGTCTTTTCAATAGCTATTTTGCTCTTAACCGGTGCTTGTAGCATGATTAAAGCCCCCGAATTTAAAGGTATAACCGGAATTGATTTGAAGAAAAACGCACAAGGCAATAGGGTTTTGGTGGCAAATGCCAAATTTTATAATCCGAATTTGCTGGGTGGTCAATTTCAAATAAAAGATGTCAAAGTTTTTATCAACGATAGGTTTTTGGCAAATTTAAATGCAAA
>JALVEJ010000227.1 GCA_027031025.1 Flavobacteriales bacterium
AGTAGACAAATTGGGACATCCACTTATTGGCTAACGCCATCGCTTCGCTGTTTAAGGAACGCAGAGTTCACAAAGAAGTCGCAGAGGTTTGCAGAGGTTTTTTATTGATTTACCTCTGTGTTCTCGGTGTCCTCTGTGGTTAAATTTTTTGTAACTACTCACACAGTAAAAAAACAATAAAATTATTTAAAAAATAACTTGACACGTTTTAATACCAATTTTTTTGGAATTTCCATCTTCGTCTGTTAATAGCGATTAAGCATGTTTACATTGCCTCTACTAGCAAAATAGCTGTTATTTTGACTCAAAAGCCTATTCGCTCCATAAAAATGCCTTCAAACTGCCTCTAAATCGGTCATAAAAACTCATGGTATAATAGCTTCAAATATTTAGATTTGAAGTGATTTTTAGTGGCAAGTATAGACAAAAAATACGTAAGGCAAGAGGTTGATAGAGTCAAAGCTGACTTTGATAAACTTTGTGAGTCGGGTAAAGTTTCAGCTGAAATTAAAATATTATTCTCAAGCATGTTCATGATAATGAACTTGATTTTGTCAATATTTATGGAAAAAACCACACGCAAGAATAGTAAAAATTCTTCGATTCCGCCTTCTCAAAGTGAACCAGATACATCAACAGCCTACAACACTAAAAGCCATTCTAAGGGTAAAAACGAAAACGATGTGCTTGCCTCAAACAGTAAAACAACCGAAACAACATTCACTGAAATCGTTGAGAACTGTAACTGTTGCGGTCAAGATTTAACCTTAATTGAGCCACATGCTCATGAAAGACGCACCAAAATAGACATAGTCTTTGAAAAAGTTGTCACTCATGTCGATGCACAAATTAAAGCGTGCCCACATTGTAAAAATGAGACAAAAGCACCTTTTCCTAAAGACATGCATGGTCCATTACAATATGGTAACGGCATGAAAGCCTATACAATTAACTTGGCTTTTTGCCAAATGATTTCATTGTCGCGAGTACAAAAATTACTTAAAGCAATGATTGGGCAATCCATTTCTCAAGCAAGCATTCTAAAATATATTTGGACATTGCACAACGCATTAGAAAACTGGGAGTCAGATGCAATAAAAGAAATACTAACAGCACCAGCAATCAACACAGATGAAACTGGATTCAACGTCAAAAGTAAAAACCACAGCGGCAAACACTGGATACATATTTATTGTGCCAATGATATTACCCTAAAGTTTTTGCACAAATCCAGAGGAAAAGCGGCGATTAATGACATTGGAATTATTCCAAAATATGGCGGAACCATCATTCATGATTGTTGGGCATCCTATTTTTCTTATGAAAACAATGCTGATGCACTTTGTGGTTCACACACTTTGAGAGATTTAGTTTTCATCGAGGAATCAAACAATTATAAATGGTCAATCGATATGCAGGATTTATTAAAAGAAACCTGCCATAAGGTATCGAGTAGCAAACTGAAAAAGTTAAGCGTTCGTGAATTTAGAAAGGTTCAAAAGCGATACAAAAAGATATTAGAAGAAGGCAAAAATCAAATGCCAAAAATACCGATTAAAACAAATGGTAAACGTGGCAGGATGGCAAAATCTGATGCTCACAATTTATTAGAACGCTTGGAAAAGTACCAAAAAGCAGTGCTGCTATTTGCAGAAGATGCCGATGTGTCTTTTACTAACAATCGAGCTGAAAGAGATTTTAGGATGGCGAAAGTAAAACAAAAAGTATCGGGTTGTTTTAGAACTGACAAATTCGCACATGCCTATTGCAGAATTACAAGCTATATTCAGACAATGGCAAACAAAGGGATTAATCCACTTATTGCAATAGAAATGGCTTTAACTAATAGCATTTGAGCCTAGGGTGTGAGTAGTTACAATTTTTTTTTAATTCACCACAGAGAGAAAACATTTAATAAAAACGTCATTGCTAGGGAGGAACGACCGTGGCAATCTCATAACTGGCATATTTGGCAGATTGCCACGTCGCAGGCTCCTCGCAATGACGGTGGTTTTGTTTTTGAAAGAAATTGTTGGGGTTCGTTCCGCTCACCCCAACCTACAAGCTCAATAACCGTAGGTTGGGATGAGCTATGCGAATCCCAACACAAAACCATTCCTCGTGGCGGTGGTTTTGTTTGCAATACCTTTTGCGGTAAATACATTATTCAAAAGAC
>JALVEJ010000228.1 GCA_027031025.1 Flavobacteriales bacterium
GGATCCGGCAATATGAATATAGCCAGTGATGTTAAACATCTGGAAGCCACATTGACCGGTTCGGGCAATATAGATTTGTCCGGCAAAGCCGACACCGCAGAATATGTATTAACCGGTTCGGGAGACATAAATGCCAAAAAATTAGATGCCCAAGACGTTAAAGCAACCTTGACCGGTTCCGGAGATATTTATTTACACGCCATTGAACGGCTTAATGCCCGTATTATGGGTAGCGGCGATATTATTTATTACGGCGAACCCGAAAATTTAAAATCCAAAACCTTTGGTAGCGGCGATGTAATATTTAGACGATTGTAAGCAGAACCTTGCAACTACGGTAGGTGGTTGAGTGTTCCGTTCCGACTTTTGTCGGAATCGAAACCACTCAATGACCTACTTTGCAGTATCAAAGGTCGCTGAGTGGCACGACGAAGGAGTGGTGTACCGAAGCGCCGGCATCAAAGCGCATAAATTATCATAACATTAAAACAATCATATAAAATGAAACCGACAAAATATCTTTTGATTCTTTTAGGACTATTAGTGTTTAACCAAGTCAGGGCACAACAAGATTTGGATAGTCAATTATGGCGCATTAATCGGCAAATTGACAGTATTGTGCAAGTTAAAAGCCAACGATTTAAAGCGGAATTACAACGCATTAACCGGCAGTTACAAGACAAAGACATCAGTCAGTCTGAAGCGGAATCGCTCAAAAAACAATTAGCCAAACAATATGCCGAAGACTTGGATTATGCTATATACAAACTTACCGGCGACCTCAAGCGGGCAAGTAAAGGCAGCTATGTAATGGATAGCATTGTCAACCGGCAAACCGCCTACCGTATCAGGCGCGTGCGTATGTACCGCAAGGCGTATTACGACAAAGACCGGCACAAAAACCAAAATACCTTTGCGTATGTTTTTTTATCCATCGGTTTAAATAATGTATTGGACCAAGATAAAGTAGAAAGTATCGAGTTCAGCCCTTACGGTTATATCCAATCGCGTTATTTTGAATTGGGCATGGACTGGAAAACCAATATGTTACACAAAAAAGCTTTTTTGGTTTACGGTTTTTCCTTTGTTTGGAACACTTTAAAACCAACCGGCAACCGCTACCATGTCCTTGAAAACGACACGGTCAAAATTGTAGAACATCCGTACGAATTAGAACGTTCAAAACTGCGTCATATTTGGCTGAAAGTTCCTGTAAGCATTGAATTAAATTTGCCCGATTCCGAACGCGGACATTTACATCTATCGGCAGGAGTTTACGGCAAATTCCGCTTAACCACCAAACAAAAACTGACCTATTTTACCAATGGCGACAGCCATGATGAAGTGATCAAAAATGATTATACGATGCCTAATTTTGCATACGGACTAACCGGTGCCGTCGGTGGTACGGATTGGAGTGTTTATGCCAATTACGATTTAACCCCTTTGTTTAAAAACAGCAGGGCGCACTTAGTTAGCTTGGGCGTCAAATGGAGGTTGTAGAATAAATAGTTGAAAGTTTGTAAATAGAATAAAGAAATAATTACGTAATGCCGATTAACTCTCTATCCGTGGTTATTTTTGAAACGGTTTTGACGAATTGGTTTGTGCGGAAAATGAAATGATAATAAAAACCCACCTGAACTTTCGGGTGGGTTTTTATAAAATTAATGTTTTAGTTAATTTTTAGCCAAACCTTTAACATCGGTTACTTGTCCATCGGTAACCAAAGCCACCGAATATACACCGGCAGGGTAATTGGACATATCAATATTGATGGTATCGGTATTGACATCTACCACATAATTACCGACGACATCATTGTTGCCCGATACGTTGATTAACATCAAATAGGCGGAAGCGCCTTCGTTAATTGCCTAGTTCTAATTGATTTTTTATAAGATTATAATACTCTTCTTTTTTTTCTATTAATTTTTTATGAGAACCCTGTTCAATAACTTTTCCATTTTTAAGTACCACTATATTATCTGCATTTTTCACAGTGCTTAAACGATGAGCAATAATGACTACCGTTTTGTTTCTAAAAAATTGCTAATAAAATTATAAAAATGAAATTAAGGTTTTTGCATTTTCACCTTTATCAATCAAAGGTTCTATTAAAAATGGAAAAATTAATGTTATACCGCTACCCAATAAAAGTAGGAAAAACATTA
>JALVEJ010000229.1 GCA_027031025.1 Flavobacteriales bacterium
ACAAAGTCCGAGATTACCAACCCGATTTAATCATTGCACCATACTTAACCCGTAAAATACCGACCGAAATTTGGCAAAACTACGTTTGTTTGATTGTCCATCCGGGTATTAAAGGTGACCGCGGGGCATCTTCTTTGGATTGGGCTTTTTTAAGAGATTACAAACAATGGGGTGTTACCATATTGCAAGCCGTAGAGAAAATGGATGCCGGACCGGTTTGGGCAAGTCACGAATTTGAGATGCGTCCGGTCAGTAAAAGCGAACTATACCGCTGTGAAGTTACCCAAACCGCCGCCAAAGGTATTTTGGAAGCCGTTGAAAAATTTCAATCCGGTATTTTTATTCCCGAAACTATTAATCCCGATTCAAAGGGCATTAAAGGCACTTGGAACCGAAAGACCCGTCAAGAAGATTACGCCTTTTCATGGAATGAACCTGTCAAAGACATCATCAAAAAAATAAATGCCGCTGATAGCACACCGGGCGTAAAAATTGAATTGTACGGTGAGAATTACTTTTGCTACGGAGTTACTTATGAAAGCAAACTCAAAGGACTTCCTGGCGAAATCTTGGCACAACGTGAACAAGCCGTTTGTATCGCCTGCAAAGACGGAGCTGTTTGGCTGGCACAACTAAAAAAAGAAGGCAAACAACAAATCAAGTTACCTGCCACCGTGTGTTTGGGTGAAAAAGCCGAAAAAATCCCCGAATCCCCACTCAGATTTAAAAAAGCGGACTACCCTACCCGACAAGAAATTTATTACGAAATAGAAAATGGTATCGGATACCTGCATTTTGATTTTTATAACGGTGCAATGGATACTTACCGCTGTCGCCGGCTGACAGAAGCATTGAAAGAGCTCAAACAACAGACACAAATCATCGTATTAGCCGGTGGTAGAGACTTGTGGTCCAACGGCATACACTTAAACATCATAGAGCATTCGGATAATCCCGCCCAAACTTCTTGGGAAAATATTCAAGCCATAGACGATTTGATTTTAGAATTGATTTTATCAACCGATCATTATATTATTTCCGCCTTACAAGGCAATGCCGGTGCGGGCGGTGTTTCACTGGCATTAGCTGCTGACAAAGTTTTGTGTCGTGAAGGCATCGTTTTAAATCCGCATACGAAAAATATGGGACTCTTCGGGTCTGAATATTGGACCTACCTGTTGCCCAAGCGTATCGGGTTTGACAAAGCCAAACGCTTTACGAATGACTGCCTGCCCTGGGGCGTGCAAATCGCTTACGAAATAGGAATGATTGACGGTTATTTTGGACAAACGCCCGACGAGTTTATGACGTATGTTAAAGAAAAAGCCAATGAAGTCAAAAACCTGAAATATTTTGACAAACTGTTGAAAGCCAAGCGTTTTCAACGTATGAAAGATGAACGTAACAAACCCTTGGAACGTTATCGTAAAGAAGAATTAGTTCAAATGCGTCTAAACTTCTTTGATGACAATTGGCAATACAACCGTAAACGTTTTTGTTTTGTACACAAAATAACCGATACCGGTGTAGAAACTTTTGAAAATCTCTACCGCAACAGACGTGAAATTTACCGTAAGCGCAAGTGGGAAAAGTATGATTATGAAGATTGAACTTCCAATAAATCCAGCAAGCGTTTTAACAAATCCTTATCTATCAACCCGTCTCTTACCATAGTTTCCCAATCCAATTTCATAATTTTATATGCCGGTTCGTTTTGCAAATCTTTTTGGTCTTTCAGATTTTGATAGGCTTGTAAAGCTTTATCCTTATCACCTTGTAATAATTGCAAGTGCGCCTCATTGATTGCTTTTGTCAATGATACCACAGGCAAATCCGGTACGGATTTCAATGCTTGCTTCGCCTTTGCAAATTCACCGGCACGCATAGCATACCAAGAATAATCGGTAAGTGCAAGTGCCAAGCTTTCATTTACTTTATTATTATCGGGATACTTTTCTTTTAATGAACTTAAAATATCAAGAATTTTCTCTTGCCAATGCATCTTTTCCCGTGGGTCCAAAGTCTCGGTTATTTTTTCTTTGATGACATTGGTTTTATTGATTTGCACAATAATATCGACATAAGCCTCATCAACTTCGTTGAAATAATTACTAAAATAGCTCCAATCACTCTTCATACTTTCTATAACCGGTAATTTATGATCGACTTGTGCTAAATATTTGTTGACTTTTTCTAACAACTCAATACTTTGTTTCTTATAATTGATATCGCCGGTAGCTTCAAGCAAATACTGATTCATCGTAATCAAATTCATCATACTGGCTATCAAATCAGGAATGAATACATTGGCTTGACGGGATAGTTTTTCACGCAAATTTATGGCATCTTTATAATAAACTTGTGCTATATTAAATTTTTTATTTTCATCATACAAAACAGCCAAATTGTGCAAAACATTAGCGACATAATGTTGGTATTTTTCGGGTTCATCAACTGCCATTTCCCGGTATAAAAGCAAAGCCCGTTTAAAATAAGTTTCTGCTTGTTGCAATCGATATTGTCTGTTTTTTTCTTTTTCTTCTTCTTTGATTGCATTTGTCGAAAAAATTCCGGCACCGGAAAATCCCGATAATCCGCCGCTGTCATAATCATCTCTCACTTCCATTTGCTCGGTATAAACAATCCCTAAACCGTTGAGCGTATTGGCATAAAAAGGCAAATAAAGCTTCCGGTCAATATCCAACAGTTGTTCATAAACCTTTAAAGTTCTTTTGTAATATCCTGCTGCATCGTCATATTTATACATTGTTTTAGCAACCACAGCCAAATTATTGTAAACCGAAGCTAATAACGGTAAATAATATGCCGGATTTTCTTGGCTTAAAGCATCAAAAATACGCATGGCTTTGATAAAATAACGTTGCGAATCATACATATTGTGCTGATCCATATAAACATTAGCCAATTGAAAGTAAATGCGGGCAGTTAATTCAGTAAATTTGTCATTTTTTTCATAAAATTTCAAAGCTTCTAAATAAGCATTTTTGGCTTGGCGTAATTGTCCGGTTTGATACAGCAAATCTGCCAAATTGTATTGAATTTCGGCTTTATTCTGTTCTTGAATAGGACTTTGTTCTTCCATAGAATTTAGAAGTTTCAAAGATTTTTGATACAAAGTTATGGCTTGCAAATGGTCTTGACGCATTCGGGCTAACATTGCCAAGTTGCTCAAAACCATTGCTTTATTGAGTTTCAATTGATTTTTTTGTGATTCGGGCAGTTCTTCATGTAAGCTCAACGATTTAAAAAAATACTGTTCGGCTGCTTTGTTGTTCTCTAAAAAAAGCGATAAGCGCCCCAAAGTATTAAAAATATCTATTTTCAAAGGCAAACTATCGGTTAAATGTAAAGCTTTTCGGTAGGTTTCAACCGCTTCATCATATTGTTTCAGATCGATAAACTGTTGTGCTTTTTCTAATATTTTTTTTAAGTCTGTTTTAATATCAGTCATTTTAAATTGTTTTCTAAAATTGTTAAATATTCTCTTCTGTTAATAGGTGTTACATCAAAAATTTCGTCACCACGATTGGTTGGTTTGTGCACATCAAACATAATAAAATCCTGTTGTTTTAAATATTCTAATAAATGAAAACCGGCATGACGCATCATATTTTCATCTTTTCCAGTAATATATTCGCCAAAAAACAAATTGTTGATAGCTACTCCAACTGCAACACCAACAATTTCTTGCACATTTTTTATCGTTACCCAAATTAAATTACCGGTTTTGTGAAAATCTTTAAACGCTTTCATCATGATACCTGTGAGCCAAAAATCATTCATTTCACCTTGATTTTCAACAGTTTGAATAAATTTTAAACTCGTTTCCAAATCTTGATTGAAAGTGATTTCAAAACCTTTATCATTATTGATATCAAGTTTATATGCCTGTGGTAAAACGACTTTTCTAGGGTCCGGTGTCCACCACTTTGGATAACGCATTGGATGCGACCAACAAAAAAATCCGGATTGGTAAGCCTTGAAAAGCCAATCGCTTGTGCAAAGTCCACCCTCAGCTAATAGCCCGTCAGGACCGGCAAAATCCGGTGGTGGAAATTGAATCGGGTTTGTATTTAATGGGAATATCGGCATAAGTCGGTGTAAAAGTAAAAAAAAATCTTTTTAGTAACATAAATTACATTGAATTTTTTATTTTTACGCATATTTTTTTGTATGGAAACTTATCATATACATATAAAAGGTATTGTGCAAGGCGTTGGTTTTAGACCGTTTGTTTATCAAATGGCAATGCAAAAACATCTTAAAGGTTGGGTAAATAATACAACTGATGGAGTTCATATTGAAATCAATGCCGATGAAAATGAAGCGCAGCTATTTTTAAAAGAGATTTTAGACCATCTGCCCCCTTTGGCGGTGATTACGGATTACTCTATTAAAAAAGTTGATAATCAACATTTTAAAAGTTTCGAGATTATCAAAAGCGAAAGTAATGCGACCACCAATGTATTAGTAACACCCGATGTCGCCATGTGTCCGGATTGTCGACGCGAACTTTATAATCCCAGGGACAGACGTTACCAATATCCGTTTATAACCTGCACCAATTGCGGACCACGTTATTCTATCATCACCGCCCTACCCTACGACCGTCCTTTTACAACTATGCACAAATTTGAAATGTGTCCGGTCTGTCAAACCGAATACAACAATCCGCTGGAACGCCGGCACTTTTCACAAACCAATTCTTGTCCCGATTGTCCGGTAGAATTACAATGGTACGAAAACGGCGAATTAACGGAACATTTTACCGATTTGGACAAAGTCATTCAATACTGGAACGCCGGAAAAATCATTGCCATAAAAGGTATAGGCGGGTATTTATTAACTTGTGATGCAACAAATTCCGAAGCTATTAAAACTTTGCGAAAACGTAAACAAAGACCGACGAAACCCTTTGCTGTAATGTATCCTGATATGGCAAGCATTGAAAAAGATGCTTTTTTAAATACCGATGAAAAAAAAGAATTGGAAAGCCGGCATGCCCCTATTGTCTTATTACGATTAAAAAAACAACTTACTTCAAAAATTGCTTTCAAAGACATTATCAAAGATTTGGGGCGTATTGGCGTAATGCTGCCTTATACCCCCTTATACGATTTATTACTTCAAAAATTTGGTAAACCCATCATCGCCACCAGTGGCAATATTACGGGTTCAACCATTATTTATGATGATCAAACGGCCATTAACTATTTAACACAAATTGCCGATGTTCTCTTGATGAATAACCGCGATATCGTTATTCCGCAAGATGACGGTCTGGTACAGTTTACGGCTAAACACCTACAAAAAATCGTTTTGCGTCGCTCTCGGGGCAAAGCACCTATCTATATCAATGCTAAATTATCTTTATCTTTTCAAAACAAAAGCATTTTGGCAACCGGCAGTATGCTCAAAAGTGTATTTGCGTTTACACATCAAAATAATATCTTTATCAGTCAATTTCTCGGTAATACCGAAAGCTATGAAGCACAAAATAATTATGAAAAAACATTTCATCACTTAACAGATATCTTAACACCTGAAATAGAAAATGTGGTTACCGACAAAC
The DNA here is from genome assembly GCA_027031025.1 of Flavobacteriales bacterium. Classification (GTDB taxonomy): domain Bacteria; phylum Bacteroidota; class Bacteroidia; order Flavobacteriales; family Flavobacteriaceae; genus WGBX01. The sequence goes on from JALVEJ010000229.1 coordinate 5,594, forward strand.
ACCCCGACTATTTTGCGACGGCATTCGGAAAAAAGTATGCTCAAAAAAACAACATCAAACACGTTGAAATTCAACATCATAAAGCGCATTTATTAAGTGTTTTAGCTGAAAATAATTTACTTGACAATAATAAAAAAGTTCTTGGAGTCGTATGGGATGGTACCGGACTGGGCGATGACGGAAATATTTGGGGTGGTGAATTTTTCAATTATCTAAATCATAAAATAGAACGTTTACATCACATTGGTGAATTTGATTTTATTCTAGCAGATAAAATGGTCAAAGAACCGCGTATTTCGGCTTTGGCAATCGGACATAAGTTTGAAAAAGCTCAAAAATATCTACAACCGAAATTCACCAAAGTAGAATGGCAAGTATATCAACGACTCTTATTACAAATCCAATTAAAAAGTACCAGTATGGGACGCTTATTTGATGCTGTTGCTTCCTTGCTTTTTAATTACGATAAACATACCTATGAAGCCGAAGCAAGCATGAAACTGGAATGGCAAGCCAACCGGTTTTTAGCAAAACATCAAACTTCTGCTTATCAACTAAATGATAAAGCTTTGGACAATTTTTCAAAGTATATTTTCGGACAAATTTTAACTGATTTAACAAAAAATATTGATAATCAAGAAATTGCTGCTAAATTTCACCTGACATTGGTCGATTATATTTGGCATATTGCCGAAAAATATGGATTTGAACATCTGGCGTTTAGCGGTGGCGTATTTCAAAATGCGCTATTGGTAGATTTGTTAATTGAAAAAAATAATAATCGGAAAAAATTGTATTTTCAAAAAGAATTATCACCCAATGATGAAGGGATTGTTTTGGGACAGTTGGCTTATGGTTTGATATAAAAACGTATAAAATTACATTTTTTCGGACGAAAAACTCTATATTTGGTCTAATAAAACAGTTATTTATAAAAATTATCATTGAAATTATATCCGATTTATGAATAAAAGCTTATTAAAATCACAATGTCCCGCGCCGAAATTCGATTTTGATATTATTACCTTAGCGCATGGAAGCGGCGGTAAATTAACCAATCAATTATTGGAAACCGGTGTTTTCGATTTGCTCAAAAATGATATTCTCGATAAACATCATGACGGTGCTTTTTTAGAAATGAATGGTAAAATTGCCTTTTCAACCGATAGTTTTGTTATATCTCCTATTGAATTTCCGGGTGGCGACATCGGTGAATTGGCTGTCAACGGTACCGTTAATGATGTCGCCATGTGTGGCGCTATTCCGCAATATTTATCGTTGAGTTTTATCATTGAAGAAGGACTGTCGATTGGTAAGTTCTGGGATATAATTGTATCGATAAAATATGCAGCGGAAAAATCCGGTGTTAAAATCGTAACCGGTGATACCAAAGTAGTTGATAAAGGGAAAGGCGATAAAATTTTTATTAACACAACCGGCATAGGACATTTGCATCCGAAGGCACAGATAGATATGTCCCGTATAAAATCCGGAGATAAAATTATCATTAGCAATAGTATAGCTACGCATGGTATTGCCATATTATCTGTGAGAGAAGGTTTACAATTTGAATCGCAAATTGAAAGTGATACAACCAACCTCAATCATTTAACCAAAAAACTGTTAGATAAATTCGGAGAGCAAATCCACCTGTTCCGTGACCCTACTCGTGGTGGCGTTGCAGCAACTTTAAATGAAATTGCTTCTGAAATTGATAAAGGCATTATTTTACAAGACGACAAAATTCCGGTTTTATCTCAAGTAAAAGCCGCATGTGAAATACTCGGATTAGACCCGTTATATACGGCAAATGAAGGTGTTTTTATGAGTTTTGTGGATGCTGAAATTGCCGATGAAGTAATTGAAACTTTAAGACAATTTCCTGAATCAAAAAACGCTTCAATTATAGGTGAAGTCAGCGAGGAGCCAAAAGGCAAAGTGTTAATAACCAATCCAATGGGCGGTAAACGAGTGGTACATATGCCTATTGGTGAACAATTACCGCGGATATGTTAGTATCTAATAAATGAGGAATGAGGAAAAATACATAAGTTATAAAAAAAACTTAATTTCTCAATTTATAAAATGAATAATATGGTTCGTAATAACAGGTAATCATCAAAAAACTGATTATTCAATGAAATGGCGCTTCGATACTATTTTGCTCCTTCGTCGCAAAATCACTCAGCGGCCTACCCCTCAATTCCTCAAAATAAAAGACAAAAATGGTATAAGATAATAAACAATCATCAAAGCACTCACAACATTCGTCGGCGTACGCAAAACACACTATGAACCGAACTTTCAACTTTAAACTAAACATTTAACTCTTTAAAATGAAATTACCATTAATCATCGGATTTACAGCGGCACTGGTTCATGTCTTGACCGGCCCCGATCATTTGGCAGCGGTTACACCGTTAGTATTGGAAAAGAAATCAAAGTCGTGGAAAATAGGTCTAGGTTGGGGGCTGGGACATGTTTTAGGTATGTTATTAATAGGTCTGTTATTTTACTTTTTTAAAAATCAAATACCGGTTGAAAACATTTCTAAAAATAGCGAAAAATTTGTCGGTTTTATGTTAATCGGTATCGGTATTTGGGCTTTATATCGCACACAACAAAGTAAGAAAAAACTGGTTTATCCACACGCGCACATTCAAAAAAACGAAAGTTATATCCATATTCATAAAACCAAAGGCGAACACCAACATTCCGACATCAAAAAGCACAATGCTGTTTTATCGTTTTTTATCGGTATTATTCATGGATTTGCGGGTATTTCACACTTTATCTTAATGTTACCGGTATTAGGCTATAAATCTGCCACTGATTCAATTCAATATATGATTGGTTTTGGATTGGGTATTGTCAGCGCAATGATTATCTATGCCTTATTTATCGATAAGATTTCCGGTTCAAAACATGATTACCAT
>JALVEJ010000230.1 GCA_027031025.1 Flavobacteriales bacterium
CAATCCGCCCACTTCCGGACCGCATGCCGAAGCCAAATTATGGGGCTTTAACGATGGTGAAATACCCGACGAAAACGCTATCCATAATCTGGAGCACGGCGGAATCTGGATATCTTATAAAGACCTAACCGAAGAAGAGATTGATGAATTAAGAGAAATTGCTCGAACCAATTCACGAAGTGTTATAGTTTCAAGACGAGAGAAGAATGATTCTCGAATCGCGGTAGCGTCCTGGGGAAGATTGATGAAATTGAATGAAGTTGATGAGGTGAAAATAAACAAATTTATTCGCCAGAATAAAAATAAGTCACCGGAGCGCCTGGCTCGTTAATTAAAAATTAAGCAATAAGTAATTATGAAATACGGATACACAAAAAAAGTCAATTTATCATTTACTGAAGCGGTGGAAAAAATAAAAGAGGCGCTTAAGACAGGGGGGTTTGGAGTGCTGACAGAAATAGATGTTAAAGCCACTATGAAACAGAAGTTGGACGTTGATTATGAAGAGTATGTGATATTGGGAGCTTGTAATCCGCAGTTTGCTCACCGGGCGCTAACGGCGGAGAAAGAAATCGGACTTTTGTTGCCCTGCAACGTGATTGTCTATCAAGATGGTGGAGATACTTTTGTATCGGCTATTGTTCCGACGGTGGCAATGAGCGTGGTTGAAAATGAAGCTTTGGCTCCGCTTGCTAAAGAAGTGGAGGAAAGACTGCTTGGTGCCGTTAACAGTCTTGAATAGATATGAATCAGAAAATACACCAGACAAACAACTGTCATAAGAATGGGGAGAAAACAGTCTCTGATTCTGATACAAAACATATCCACCATGCTCATGAAGGGGTTCACGGCGGGTGTCATTCCGGCGGTAGTCCCGGGATGGGGCACGGTTCGGCGGAGATGTTCTTAAAACGCTTTTGGATCGTTACTTTTTTGTTGATTCCGTTACTGCTTACCAACACCAAAGCCGCCGAGTTGTTAGGATTGCCGGCTTTTACGTTTGGCAAGTGGCTATCATTCGGCATTGCGACTGTTATTTTTGGTTTTTCATTGGTGTTCTTTCAGCACGCTTGGCACGAAATAAAAGCCAGACAGTACGGTATGATGACCTTGGTGTCTTTGGCGGTCGCGGCCGGCTATCTGTTTTCGGTCGCCTCCACCTTTATTCCGTCGCTTGATACGGAATTTTACCTGGAAATATCCACCTTGATTTGGGTGCTCTTGTTTGGACATTATCTGGAAGCCAAATCGGGAGCGGCGGCCGGCAATGCTCTTGATGAGGTGGCTAAATTGTTACCCAAACAAGCTCATAGAATTGTCGACGGCCACGAAGAAGAGGTGTCGGTAAGCGAGCTTAGGGAGGGTGATTTGGTGTTGGTAAAACCGGGCGAGAAGATACCGGCTGACGGAACGATTGAAAGCGGCAGCGCCAATGTCAACGAGTCTCTGATTAGCGGCGAATCAAAACCGATCCGTAAGCAAGCGGGTGATGAGGTTGTGGCCGGAGCAATTTGTCTGGATGGTTCGCTTACCATAAGGTTGTCAAAAGTCGGGGAGAATTCCACTATCGGACAGATCAAGCAGCTGATTGCAAAAGCGCAAAACACCAAACCGCGTTCGCAGCGTCTGGCCGATAAAGCGGCCAAGGTGCTTACTTTTGCGGCCGGTCTTACCGCTCTGTTGGCGATTTTGATATGGTCTTACGTCTTGGGAGAGTCGTTTACCTTTGCCTTAACAATCGGTATTACGGTTTTGGTGATCGCTTGTCCGCACGCGCTTGGCTTGGCGATTCCGACGGTCAGTACCATCACCACTTCACTGGCAGTCAAAAACGGCTTCTTTATCAAAGATATGTCCAAGCTGGAAATTATCCGTAAGGCCGATTATGTCGTCTTTGACAAAACCGGCACCTTGACTTCGGGTGTATTCGGCTTAAACGAAATTGTGACACTCTCCGGCCTGACCGAAAACGAATTGCTGCAGGCGGCCGCTTCTTTGGAACGGTCATCATCACACATCATCGGGCAGTCAATCGTAACCGCGGCCAAAGAGAAAGGGTTGTCACTGACACCGGTTACCGACTTTAAAAACAAAGCCGGTAAGGGTATCGTTGGTCAACTTAATGGCGAAAGCTGGGCGGTTGGAAATAAAGCTCTATTG
>JALVEJ010000231.1 GCA_027031025.1 Flavobacteriales bacterium
AAACCCAAAGTCAGCGGATTGAATTTTAGTTTTAGTGGACTAAAAACAGCGATTCTGTATTTTTTGCAAAAACAAATCAAAGAAAATCCGCAATTTGTTCAAGAGAATATTGCCGATTTGTCAGCTTCCATTCAACATACCATTGTAGAAATATTGATGGACAAACTCAAACTTGCGGTTGCACAAACCGGTATCAAACGTATTGCGATAGCCGGTGGTGTATCCGCCAATTCTGGTATCAGAAAGGCGCTACTGCAAGCGCAAAATGATTTGGGTTGGGAAGTTTTCATTCCCAAATTTGAATACACAACCGATAATGCGGCTATGATTGCCATAGTGGGCTATCTCAAATATTTAGATGGGCAATTTTCAAGTTACAAGGTAATTCCGAAAGCGCGTATGCCGTTAAAAGATTGAAGAAATTGAGAAGTTGAGGATTTTACTACTTCGATGTTTACCATAATCATTAATGACTATTTATTTCTTCAAATGGTATTATGCTTTTATTTTGAAAAAATGAAGAAATGACATGGTATATTTACATAATTTTTCTATTAAAAAAGAAATAAAGCCAGACGCTATCATAATAATGAAATATGCTTCATCAGTTCGTCTTTATAGGTTCTCCCAACAGGTATTTTTTTGGTATCAATAAGTGCATAACCTTCACACAATGAGGTAATTTTTTGAATATTAATTAAATACGAACGATGGACTCTTACAAAAAAGGCTTCACTTAATTTTTCAGATACGCTTTTTAAGGTAAAACTGATTAAATAATCATTTTGCGATGTAATAATCTTAGCATAATTATCAAAAGCCTCAACATACAAGATATCTTGTTTATCAATCTTGATGAGTTCTCCTTGATTTTTGATAAAAACCGAAGATTTGACGTTTTGCAATTCCTGTTTAATTTGTCTATGTTTGAATAAGGCTATTTCTATATTAGATTTTAAACCGGCTTCATTAAAAGGTTTAACAATAAAACCTGCCGGATGTGTTTTTTTAACTTGATCGATTGTAGATTTATCGGATTGTGAGGTCAAAAATATAAAGGGAATTTGCCATTTGCCATTTATACGATCTGCCAATTCAATCCCGTTAATATTTCCTTTTATATTGATGTCAATAAGGATTAAATCGGGCTTGTATTCTTCTATATCAAACAAAGCTTCTTTGGCATTGTCTGTAATACCGACAATATCATAGTTTTCTTTGGTAAGCGCTAATGCTATCGTATCGGCTATCAAAGGTTCGTCTTCTACTATGTATATTTTTACGGGCATATTTATTTTAATACAAATTCGTTAATTGTGATGGTATTGGTTGTGCCGTTGATATTTGACACTTCAAAAGTGGCTTTTAATTTTCTTATTAAGGATTTAATAAGTTTTATGCCAAAAGTATTTTGTGATATTTTTTTCAAATCAAAACCTTTTCCGTTGTCCATCACTTTTAATATCAATTGGTTGGCTTTCTTTTTAAAACTAATAAAGAGTTTCGGCTGTTTGACTTTATCATCAAAGGCATGCTTTATGGTATTGACAACCAATTCGTTAATAATTATCCCTATGGGAATAATCGTATCGATATCAAGTGTCATTTTGTCTAAATCCATTTCCAATTCAATACGATCGGCATCTATTTGATGGGATTGAAAAATACTTAACACCAGATCATTTATATAATCAGAAACTTCGATGCCGGTTAAGCAATCCTTTTTATACAATTTTTGATGTATCAACGCTACCGATTTGACACGCATCTGCCCTTCTTTAACAGATTTAGCCGCTTTCTTATCTTTTATACTTTCTGATTGTAAATACAGCAAACTAGATATGAGTTGCAGTGAATTTTTTACCCTATGATGCGTTTCTTTTAATAACATTTGATAGTCGTCTAATGCCTTTGTCAGTTGTGTATTTTTAATTTTCAACAGTTTTCTGTTTTTATTATTTTTGTATAAAAACCACGCTACAACGATAGCGGTAAACAAGCCTAAAAAACTCAAATAAAAATACCACCTTTTCTTAATCTCGGATTTTTCTTTTTCAAAATGTAATATTTTAAGTTTTTGATCCTTTTTTTCGGATTCAAATTTCATCAGTGCATCGGCTAAATTTTTGTCTTGCTGAACCGTAAAAAAGGAATCTTTTAATTTTTGAGAATTTAAAGCTAATTGATATGCGTTTTTATAATTTCCAACAGATGCATCATAATCTGCCAGAGCCTTATAAGATTCCATAAGTTGCTCAAAATGTTTTATTCTTTTTGCAATTTCTATACCTTTTGTCAGATGTGGTAATGCCTGTTTGTATTTTTGTTGCTTTGTCAAGGCAATTCCTATACCTGTATGAGAAACGGCATGTATCAAAGGAAAGGTATTTTCCTTAATATAACTCATGGCATTTTGATAATTGTATATAGCTTTGTCATACTGCCTGTTTAAGATTTTTGAGTTTCCATTATTTAAATAATTGATACTTATAGAAACTGAATCCTTCTTGCTTTTGTAATATTTCAAAGCCAAATTACTGTATTGATCCGCTTTTTCATACATTTTCATTTCTTGATAGATTAAAGCCAGATTATTATGTATCATAGCCACACTACGCTCATGATTTGCTTTTTTTGCATATTTCAAAGCTTTCAAATAATACTTTTCCGTGTTTTTATAATCTTTTCTGATTTTGTAACAAGCTGCCAGATTATTGTAAACCATTGATAATCGGACATCATAATGAATAGCTTCTAAAAGCTTTACGGCTTTTAAATAATCTTGTATGGCACTATCATAATTTTGATTCACATATTTATACATACCCCAAATATTCTTAGCAGTTGCTTTAGCATAAGGTGTATTTATGACTTTTGCAATAGAATCGGTTAATTTTGCATATTGCCCAATAACTTTTGGGTTGGTGTACCAATTTTTGTCAACTTGCTTTTGCAAAAATTCTAATTTAGCTTCATTGGTGCTAATTGTATCCAATGTCTGTAATATATGTTGCTGTGCACTTACAGAATTATAAATTATTATAACCAAAAGCAATACTTTTAAAAACTTGTTAGACATACATAGGATAATTTAATTTCCTCTAAAATACTATAAAAATTCATACTATGTAATAAAAGTTACGAATTATTTTTTCTTTTCTTCCAGTATTGTAAGTCTTTTCTCTAAATTATCCAATCGTTTTTTTAGTGCTTTATTTTTATTTTTTAACAAATTTACCATATTATCAAGTTCTTTCACTCCGGCAGTCAATATTGGTGTCAAACGCGAATAATCTACCATCATAGGGGCAGTTTTCACATCACCATTGGGGTCTCCATTGACTGCTTGCGGGTACACAGTTTGCAATTCTTGGGCAATAAAGCCGTATTCTTCTACCCCTCTATTGGCTTTAAATTCGTATTTTCTCGGTTGGATTTTATTGATAATTTGTAAAGCATCTTTAACAGAAACTATATTGGTTTTCAGGCGTCTGTCGGAAGTGGTGTTATAACTGATCCCGCCAAAAATACTACCGGTTATACTTCCGACTCTAGTTGTGCTATTTTCAAAATCCACAAAAAAATTAGATGGATGTGCCGTTGTATTAGCTATTCTAATAAGTAATCCATCAGCGAAACTGTTGGTACTTGTATTATTAATTCGTGCTACATATTGAACAGTATTATCTTTTACATCCAATTTATAATTAGGCGAACTGGTGCCTATTCCAACTTTATCTGCGAAATAGTTGCTAGTCCCGCCATTCCCCCAATTAAAACGTCCACCGTTATACCATATTGCTTCTGTTCCATTAACACGTAAAGCAATTCCACCTGAATTAATACCTTCATTAAGATTTATTGGGCCTGCAACTGAAAGTTTATAATCCGGTGTTATAGTACCTATCCCAACCTTTTGACTATCATCTAAAACCATCAGCGAAGTATTACTATTTACATAAAATTTTAACTGGTTCAATAAACTATTGTCGTACTTAATATTTGCATATTGAGTTATATTCCCCGAGTCTCTAAAATGAATACCGCTACTACTTTCAGCAGTATTACTAATTTCAATTCCGGCATTATGTCCTTTTACTATAAGTCCTCCGTCTCCATTTAATAAGACGCCACCATGTGTTGTATTAATAATTCTACCAGCCCCCGGACCACCTTCGTCATAAGCTTGATCTAGAGTGTTTGCCGATAATGAAGACAAATCTACGGTTTGTGTAACCATACCATCATTCTCTATTGATAGGTTTAATGTTGTTCCGGTCAAATTAAACTGGTCTATGATTTGGTCATCTGTTCCGGTCCCATCTTGTAACGAAGACAAATCTACTGTTTGTGTAGCCATGCCATCATCTTCTATTGATAGGTTTAAAATTGTTCCGGTCAAGTTAAATTGATCAATGGTTTGATTGTCTGAAAATATAGAAGATGCATCAACAAACGAAACCTGTCCGGCACCATTTGTAGCCATTAATTGATCATTAGAACCATCTGTAACCGGCATATTATATGCATCATTGATATTCATTACACCATTTTTATATATGGTTAAAGCATTGCTTTTATGAGAATCATCTGTACCATTTCCTATAACAAATAACCTATCTGCATTATCCCAAGCATCTGTACTATTAGGTGTATAACTTGTATTATACTTTCCCACAACAGTTTCTGCGTAAGAAGGTGCAGTTGTTCCAGCACCCACTGCTGTAGAACGCGATCCTGATGCAACTGTATAATAACCCATTGCAATAGATCCAAAGCCTGATGCAATTGCATTTTGACCTAAAGCCGTTGAATGAGAACCCGAAGCTACTGTTTTAACCCCAAAAGCTGTACTTATACTTCCAGATGCTTCTGTACTTTCTCCACTTGCAAATGAAGAATATCCTACATTGCTATCATCCCAAACATTAAAATAATTAGATGTATTATTCCCTGATATATTACCAGCTCTAAATGCTCCTTTTTTCGGATTAAAAAACATACGCGTTCCTATGCCGGATAGCGTTATGCTACTTCCGTGATTAATATTTCCGGTTACTTGAAAACCATCTGTGCCATTAATTTCTACCGCCCCATTATCAGCTGTAATGATACGACCTACACCTGCTCCACCTTCGTCATAAGCTTGGTCAAGAGTGTTTTTAAAATTATCTACAAATGAAATATTACCGGAACCATCTGTTGCCATGATTTGGTTAGCGGAACCATCCGTAAGTGGCATGTTGTAGGCATCATTGATGTTCATTAAACCATTTTTATATATGGTTAAAGCATTACTTTTATGTGTATCATCAGTACCATTTCCTATTACAAACAAACGGTCAGAATTGTCCCAACTATATGTACTATTGGGAAAATAACTTTTATTATAACTTCCAATAGCAGTCTCTGCATAAGAATATGCAGTAGTATGCTCACCCATTGCTGTTGATGCTGATCCCGATGCAGTTGTACTTGCACCCATTGCCGTTGATATTGGTCCCGATGCTGTTGTGCTTGAACCCATTGCCGTTGATGTTGATCCCGATGCTGTTGTGCTTGAACCCATTGCCGTTGATGTTGGTCCCGATGCTGTTGTATATCCTCCCATTGCTATAGAATTTTGTACTGAAGCTGTAGTACCGGATCCCATTGAAATCGAATATTGTCCTGATGCAGTTGTATCGAATCCCATTGAAGTCGAATAATCTCCTGATGCAGTTGTTTGTCTCCCCATTGCTGTAGCACTCTCACCTGATGCAGTTGTAGAAATACCCATTGAAGTCGAATAATCTCCTGATGCAGTTGTTTGTCTCCCTGTTGCCGTGGCACTCTCACCTGAAGCGGTTGTTAAGTTACCCAATGAAGTCGAATAATCTCCTGATGAAGCTGTGGAGTTACCCATTGAATTTGAATATGATCCTGATGCAGCTGTATCGTATCCTATTGCTACGGAACCATACCCCGAAGCCGTTGCTTCATATCCTATTGCCGTTGATACAACACCGGAAGCAGTGGTGCTGTTGCCCATTGCAGTTGCACCAGCACCGGAAGCTGTTGTTAGTTTTCCAAAAGCTGTACTTGCTTCACCAGATGCTTTGGTATTGGAACCACCGGCAAATGAATATTTACCTACGTTTACATCATTCCAAACATCATCTTGGTAAAAACCATAATTACCTACAACATCACCGGCTCTAAATGCTCCTTTTTTCGGATTAAAAAACATACGCGTTCCTATGCCGGATAGCGTTATGCTACTTCCGTTATGAATGGTACCAGTTACTTGAAATCCATCTCCGCCATCTATAGCAACAGCTCCATTATCAGCAATGATAGTACGTCCTGATCCGGCACCGCCTTCGTCATAAGCTTGGTCGAGGGTATTTTTGGCACCGCTTACGGCTATCCAAGTAGTAGAAGCGTTGTCCCAGTAATAAAAACCGGGGGTGTTGCTACCCGATGCCGTGGTTAAATATACCATCATGCCTTGCTGGTCTGCGGTAGGATTGTTAGCCGGAAAAGCATCAATACGGGGAATTAAGATTCCATCGGTGTTAGCCGGTGTAGCTTGATTGGTAGCGGTGATATCCAAAGTGGCTTTTGGGGTTGTATTGTTGATGCCTACTTGGGCGGTAGCTGCAAAATGACATAATAATACAAGTGGTAATAATAGGTTTAGTGGTTTCATAATTATGAATGTTTAGGTTAATGTTTTTAGGAAGTTTATTTCACAATCAGCTTTTTTATGACGCTTTGCCCGTTCAATAGGTTCAATTTTACCATATATATTCCTGTCTCAAAATGATCGGTGTCAATGTTATTATTTATCAAATGGGTTTGAAAGATTAGTCTGCCTTGCAGATTATATATTTTTAAACTCTTAATTTCGGCAGTTGCGGAATGATTTATACTAAAACTGTCTTTTGCAGGATTGGGGTAAATACTTATTACTTCATCAAAATTATTATCATCAATTCCTAATAAAGCATCACACTCGGCTTGGCTGTTGACAAAAGTGCTTGTGGCATCAATGTTTGTCCAGTTTGCTGTGCTCCAAGTGGCATCATCTACCATAATACATGTTAAATAGGGGTTATTAGTCATATCAAAATTATCATTGGAAATAAGCGTATTATTACCATTTTTAAGATTTAAACTAATTAGCTGATTATCAAAGCATTTGAAATATTGCAAAGCAGGATTATTTGAAACATCTAAATCGGTTAATTGATTGTCTTGCCCATACAATGTTCTTAAAGCCGTATTGTTAGAAACATCTATATCTGTTAGCTCATTGGCACCACAAAATAAATCTAACAAAGAAGTATTGTTAATAATTGATAAAGTAGACAACCTATTGTTATAACAATTAAAATTATATAAAGCCAGATTATTTGATATATCTAAGGATGTTATTTGATTGTACTGACAAGATAAAATCCTTAGATTGGTATTATTGGAAATATTTAATGCTGATAACTGATTATGATGACAGGACAAATTGGTCAAAGCCGTAAAATCTTCAATACCGGTCAAGTCAGCAATGTTTTTACCATGCACATCTAATGAAGTTATGGTATTGATATTGGCAGTTGGCACATAATCATCTAACGGGCCTGAATCATAACCTAAATCAATGAGTGCTTGTTCAAAATTGTCATCGGGAACAAAGGTATTTTGAGCATTCAGTGAACATACAAGGGTCAATAATAAAATGGTAATTGTGTTTCTCATGATTTTTTTTTTTAGATTTTATAAAAAACGAAAGCCTTTTATTTTATCTTTTCCGTTTGCTTTGTCAAATAATGCATAATATCTCAGTCTTTTACCATTATTGAATATCAAAACTCCAACGAGTTGAAAATTGTCTTTGTTCTCTAAAACCAAGGTTGGTTTACACGTCATTAATTTACCATTCGTTTTTTCTCTTTGAGCAATATTTTTATGTACAAAAGCAGCTATTGACTTTGGTATATAATTATCATCTTTGTATTTATTTAAGTCATCGTATTTACCGGTTAACATTGTGTGGTTGAATGCTTTAAAAACTTTGGCTTTTTGAGCAGGATTTTTTAAAAGTGAGACATCATAATGCCATTTCACCGTATCCTTTTTTTGAGAAATTAAACGCACATTTATTGCCGAATAATTTGCTTTTTCTTTTTCATCCCAATTATTATAGGTCAACACGGCAATATTTGAAGCCGCGGGTGCTTTGGGTAAAGTATCCAATATAATACTATTTGAAACATTAACATTAAACTCTTTAATGGTTTTTTGTCCTGCTACTGATCTGAAATTCTTAGAATATGAAATAGTTGCATCATAAATATCAGCTACTTCGTCTAAGGTCTTTTTTTCATTTTCACTGGCACAGCTAAAAAGGAACAGTGAAAGTAGAATTAATGTTATACTTAAATTTATTTTCATGATTTTAGTTATTTATAATTATTGTTTATTTCATTGAAACCACAACTTAATAAGT
>JALVEJ010000232.1 GCA_027031025.1 Flavobacteriales bacterium
CTGCTAGGTTTTAAAAACCTGGTAGGTCTTTATGATAATTTTTCTTTAAACCTTTTTGTTTGCAAAAGAATTTGTCGGTTTCTTTTCAGTCTGTTGATAAGTTTCAACCGCTTTTTTGAGTAATTCTGCTGCTCTGATTAAATCTTTTTGATTTAATACATAAGCAATTCTGATTTGTTTGGTGCCTTGTCCGGCGGTGGAGTAAAATCCGGCTGCCGGTGCCACCATAACCGTTTCATTTTGGTCGTTAAACTCTTCGAGTAGCCATTGGGCAAATTTTTCGGCGTTGTCAACCGGTAGTTCGGCAATGACATAAAAAGCCCCTTTGGGTTCGGCAACTTTTATGCCGTCTATTTCGTTGAGTTTTTCAACCAAAGTATCCCGGCGGTTTTTATATTCTGTAATGACTTCGTCAAAATACGATTGGGGTGTATCGACAGCGGCTTCCGAAGCAATTTGTCCCAGAGTAGGTGGACTGAGGCGGGCTTGGGCAAACTTAATAGCGGTTTGCATCAAATCTTTGTTTTTGGATATCAAAGTGCCGATGCGTGCCCCACACATACTGTAACGTTTTGAAACCGAATCGATAATAATAGCGTGATTATCCATGCCGTCTTGGTGTAAAATGGAATGGTGTTGTTCGCCGTCATAGACAAATTCACGATAAACTTCATCGGCAATGATAAAAATATCGTGTTTGAGCGCAATGTCGCGCAGTTGGGCAATTTCGTCTTTGGCATACACATAACCGGTGGGGTTCCCCGGATTGCTGTAAAGTATGGCTCTGGTTTTGGGGGTAATGAGTTTTTCAAATTCAGCAATGGGTGGCAAAGCAAAATTTTCATCGATTGAAGAATGAATCGGGATGACATTGACGGCATTTTGCTTGGCAAAACCGTTGTAATTGGCATAGAACGGCTCGGGAATGATGATTTCATCACCCGGATCGGCTATACTTCCGATAGCTATTGCCAAAGCTTCTGAACCTCCGGTGGTTACGATAATATCATCAGCAGAAATGTCAATGTTGTTTTTTTGATAGTAGCTTGCTAATTTCTTACGATAAGATTCATAACCTTGTGACGGACTATAAGCAATCAAATCCAAATCGATGTTTTTAATGGCTTTCAAAACATTTTCGGGTGTTTTGATGTCGGGTTGTCCGATATTGAGGTGATAGACTTTAACACCTTTCTTTTTGGCTTGGTCGGCATAAGGCACCAGCTTACGTATGGGTGATGCCGGCATATTTTGTCCTTTTTGTGATAAAACAGGCATAATTGTAGATTTTAGTTGTACAAATTTAGGCAATTTAGTTGAAGTAGGGGTCACATGATTATTAATTTCAGATGTCAGATTTTTTGAACCACATAAGACACATAAGTTCATATAAGTTTTTTGCTTTTGTGTTCTTATGTGTCTTATGTGGTTTATTGTTGAGGAATTGAGGGTTTTTGGTGTCAGATTTTTTTGAACCACATAAGGCACATAAGTTCATATAAGATATAACAATAAAATCAATCCATTCAACCCCGAAGGGGTGACATGATTGTGGATAAAGAATAAAACAAATCCGTTGAACCCCGAAGGGGTGACATGATTGTAGATATAGCAATACAAACCCAATAAGCTTTTCTATTTGGAACAATAAAAAATCTTTAAACACCTTGATTTTTTGTGTATTTTTGAGGGCAAATTGTGCAGCTTGTAATTTACAGGTTTGGGTATATTCCCGAATATTGATTTGATTCACTGTCGTTCGCTCCGCGTTAGGGATAGAAGTGTTAGCCCGCCGCAGGGGCGCCTGTTGGTTTTACGGCAGGTGGCGGCGACCGCAGGAAGCCCCCGCACTACCGATAAAACCACAGAGCGGCACAAGGCGGCTATAAACGGATAGCCCGCTCGAACGCCCTGAAAAAAGATGAAATTGTTGAAAATGAAAGTCTTATTACTCGATAAAAATCATGCATTGCTTAAAGAAGGTTTGTTGCAGTTGGGATTTGAAGTGGATGAAAATTATACGACGCCGAAACATGAGGTTGAAAAAGTGATTGCCGGTTATGACGGGATTATTATTAGAAGCCGGTTTCCGATTGATAAAGCTTTTTTGCAAAAAGCCGCTAATTTGAAGTTTATTGGACGTGTGGGAGCCGGATTGGAAAATATTGATGTGGATTTTGCCCGAGAACGAAACATAGTGCTATTTAATGCCCCGGAAGGCAACAGGAATGCGGTAGGTGAACATAGTTTGGCGTTGATTCTCAACTTGTTAAATCGTATAAATTTGGCTGATAGGGAAATCCGTCAAGGGATTTGGAAACGGGAAGCCAATCGGGGTGAGGAATTGGAAGGTAAAACCATCGGCATCGTTGGTTATGGCAATATGGGCAAGGCTTTTGCTAAGAAATTACGCGGGTTTGATGTGGAAGTTTTGGCTTATGATATTAAACCGGACGTGGGAGACGAGAATGCCCGACAAGTGGATTTGTCGGAATTACAAGCTCAGTCCGATGTGTTATCACTGCATGTGCCACAGACACTTTTGACTTATAAAATGGTTGATGCGGATTTTATTGAGGCGTTTAAAAAAGATTTTTGGCTGATTAATACGGCGCGTGGTTCTGTGGTTGATACTGAGGCATTGGTTGCAGCGCTTGAAAACGGAAAAATTCGCGGTGCCGGATTAGATGTTTTGGAATATGAAAAATCGTCGTTTGAAAACATGTTTGATCATGATGAATTGCCTGCTGCGTTTAAGAAATTAATGGCTATGGATAATGTCATATTGACGCCTCATATTGCCGGTTGGACGCAAGAGAGTAAAGTAAAATTAGCGAAGGTCATGCTAGGAAAAATTGGGAAATGGTATGATGAGTTGATGAGTTGATGAGTTGATGAGTTGATGAGTTGATGAGTTGATGAGTTGATGAGTTGATGAGTTGATGAGTTGATGAGTTGATGAGTTGATGAGTTGATGAGTTGATGAGTTGATGAGTTGATGAAAAATATACAAGTTAGAAAAAATTCCTCAATTCCTCAAATTAAAAAACGAACTTGTGGTATGAAACTAAAACATTCATAAAACACCTACAGTATGTAAAGAACCACAACAAATTCCTCAATACCTCAGTATATAAGATGTGAATAGGGTATGAAGTAATAAACACACATCAAAGAAGGCATACTTTTGAACCGGAAACTTTTAACTTAATATATATGAAAATAGACAAAAAATTATTACAAAGAAGCAATGAACAATGTGAATTGTGTGGAAGTGAGCATAACCCTTCTATTTATGTGGTTGCACCCGAGAATTACCCGGATAATGAAATAGTGGTTTGTGACATTTGTTTATCGCAAATAGAAAATCCTGATACAATGGATGCTAATCATTGGCGTTGTTTGAACGACAGCATGTGGAGTGAAGTCCCGGCAGTTCAAGTTTTGGCGTGGCGGTTGTTACATCGTCTTAACAACAAAGGTGAAGCTTGGGCGCAGGATTTATTGGATATGCTTTATCTGGACGATGAAACCCTAGCTTGGGCGGAAGCCACCGGTGAAGGTAATCAGGAAGATGTCGTTGTGCATAAAGATAGCAATGGCGCTGTATTACAAAATGGCGACTCGGTCGTTTTAATCAAAGATTTGAAAGTAGCCGGCGGGGGATTTACCGCCAAACGTGGTACGGCAGTTAGACGGATATCATTGGTAGCCGATAATCCGGAACATATAGAAGGACGTGTTGAAGGACAGCAGATAGTTATTTTGACCAAATATGTGAAAAAAATTTAGTGTCAAATAATAAGTAATAAACAACTGGAAAAATGTATTTGAGTTAGAGGAATGAAAAACGCACAAAATTCTTTGGTCAACCTTATTTAAGGATTAACAAATCTGAAAATACACATTGATAATCTAAAATCTGAGATTAACTCATCAACCATACATATCATCAAAGATTATATTAAGTTCCGGTGTCATGCTGTAAATACACACGGATTGCATTCGCCGTTTATGTACGCTTTGGCGACACAATGCCTTTATGATAAAACCAAATATCCCGAATATAATTTGTTAAAATCATATCATAAACATTTACTACGAAATAAAACGATTATTGAAGTTACCGATTTAGGCGCCGGTAGCCGGGTGCTGAATTCATCAAAACGTTCAATATCTGACATTGCCAAAGTCGCAGGAAGCAGCGTCAAAGATATGAAACGACTTTTCCGTTTAACACGATATTTTAAACCTGACAAGATTTTAGAGTTAGGAACTTCGCTTGGTAAATCTGCTTATGCGATGGCGCTGGGTAATCCCGAAGCACAAATAATTACGGTAGAAGGCGATGTGAATTTGGTCAATTTTTCAAAACGACAGTTTCAAAATTTAGAAATTAAAAATATCAACGTTATACATAGTGATTTTGATACCTATCTTGATAAACTCAATCAAACGAATAGGAAATTTGATATGATAGTTATGGATGGTAATCATCGTTTGCAACCGACTTTAAGATATTTTGAAAAGTTGCAAAAACATTTACACAACGATTCGGTCGTAATCGTTGATGATATTTATTGGTCGGACGAAATGAAAACGGCATGGCAACAGTTAAAACAACATTCTAAGGTCAAACAGTCGGTTGATACTTTTTATTTTGGTTTATTATTTTTTAGAGCAGAACAATTTGAGCAGGATTTTATCATCAATTTGGATAGCTTAAATTTATTTTGATTTTGATTAGAATCAAGTAACTAGTAGCAAGTAGCAAGCATTGAGTGGTTTAAAACACGATTTGAGACCGTTTCAATATTACTTAATTCATCACTTCATCAACTCATCAACTCATCATTTCATCAATTAAAAATAAATATTTGCATTATAATTAAATTATTATGTAATTTTGTTTTATAAATTTTTTTCCTATGAAAAGACCAGCTCAACCAAAGCCAAGAGATATAGAAATTACCGTAAGTCCTAAAAAAACCATTGTCAGTAGGACCGATGCCAAAGGGATTATTAAGTTTGTTAATGATTATTTTAAAGAAATTGCCGGTTATAACGAACAAGAATTACTTAATCAACCGCACAATGTTATCCGGCATCCTGATATGCCAAAGGTTATTTTTAAACATTTATGGGATGAGCTCAAACAGGGGCATGATGTGCGTGCCATTATTAAAAATCTGGCAAAAGATGGGCGTTATTATTGGGTCATTACCAATTTTTATACGTTGTATGATGATGACGGAAAAATTATTGGTTATTATGCCCGTCGAAAAGCCGTACCACAACATGTTAAGGAAGAAGTGGCTAAGTTGTATAAAACTTTAAAATCTCTGGAAGACCAAGGTGGTATGGAAGCTTCTGAAAAATATTTACAACAATGGCTTAAAGAACATAATACCACTTACAGTGATTACGTTGAGAGTTTATTTGGTGGAGATAAAGAATTGATTCAACGTTATTTAAAATCAGAAATTTCCGATGAAGATTTGGCTAAATGTGAAGATAAATTTATTTCAAAATTTGAAAAAGAACATAGTCAAAAGAAAAAAAGTGGCTTTTTGAAACGGCTTTTCGGAAGATAATAGCAATTTGAAATTTAGAAAAACTTCAAACGCATTGGTACAAAATTTTTCAATTCACTATTGCCTCTATATGTTTAGGGGCTTTTTTATGCTGAGTTTTTAACGACTCATTGTTAATAAGAAATTGAGACATAGTTTATTATATTTAAAGCTTTTTTTTATTTTTGTAGCACAAACACAAATTTATATTTAGCAATGAAACTAATTTTTCTTAACTGGGTTACTTTTTTAATGGTTAATTTAATGGTGGCTCAAATTCCTACAGGTTACTACAATGCCACCAATGGCAAAACCGGTTACCAATTAAAAACAACCTTAAAAAACATTATAACCAACGGACATACCGATCAAGGCTATAATGCCCTTTATACTTTGTATCAAAGCTCTGATGTTGACAAGTACTATGAAAATGACCAAACGCTTTTAGATATGTATTCGGAAGTGCCTTCGGGTGCCGATAGTTATGAATATAACCAAACCGGAGACAAATGCGGCAGCTATCAAGGAGAAGGTGGTTGTTATAACAGAGAGCATATCATGCCGCAATCGGTTTTTAATTCGGCAGCACCGATGAAAAACGACGGGCATTTTGTTGTTCCGGCTGACGGATATGTCAATAACAGACGAAGCAACTATGCTTTTGGAGTCGTAACCAATCCAACTTGGACTTCTACAAACGGTAGTAAAGTCGGTCCTAATGCAACAGCCGGCTATTCAGGTACTGTCTTTGAACCTGTTGATGAATTTAAAGGTGATATTGCCCGTATGTTATTTTATTTTGCCACGCGCTACGAAGATCAAGTAGCCGGTTGGTCGCACCCGATGTTAAACGGCACATCCGACCAAGTTTTTTCTGATTGGTTTCTGAATATTTTATTGCAATGGGCACAAGATGATCCTGTCTCTCAGCGAGAAATTGATCGTAACAATGCCGTTTACAATTTTCAAGGCAATAGAAATCCTTTTATTGACCATCCAGAGTGGGTAAATGCCATTTGGAACAATCAAAATAATTCCGGAGGTGGAAATTCTGGAAATGGTAATTCTGGAAATGGTAATCCTACGGCTACACAAGTTATCGCCATTCAAGATTTTGATGGCACAACGCCGGATTGGTCCTATACCGAACATGATAGCGGTTATAATTGTTTTAATATTGCGTCCAATTATCAAGGTAATACAACTAATTCATTACAAATTAAAGGAACTAATAAACATAATGCTGATCCTTATATTGAATTGGCGAATATTGATTTGACCTCTTATAATAATGTAAAATTATGGGTATCTTTTGCCGCCAATGGTCCTGATAGTAGTGATGATTTATACATAGATTACTCATTTGATAATGGAACCTCTTGGACAAGCGTCAAATTAGTCGACGGTTATGGTAATGCTAATTTAAATTTTGGTAGTACCAATGCTAGTAATCCTACGACCGTTTCTTCTAATCCGTATAGTATTGATATTCCTGATACGGAAACGCAAATAATGGTTAGAGTTCGATTTGATGAACGTAGCAGTAAAAATAACACTTCTGATTTTTATTATGTTGATGATATCAAATTAGAAGGAGACACTACAAGTTCAACAGACGAACCTGACTGGTGCAACCTGCAATGGCCTCCGGATGGTAATGTCCGTTCCGGTGATGGTTTTATGGTCTATGCACAAGTATATGAACCCGGTGTTACTGATGCAGCAGGGCAAGGAACAGGAATACAGTCTTGGATTGGTTATAGTGCTGTCGATAACGACCCTACCGATCCGGCTAATGCTTCCGATTGGACTTGGGTGGCAGCCAGTTATAATGGAGATTCCGGTAATAATGACGAATACTCGGTGGATTTGGAAAATGCTATTGGAAGTTCGGGCACCTATTATTATGCCAGCCGTTTTAGTTTAAATGGCGGTCCATATAAATATGGTGGATTTAACAGTTCCGGTGGCGGATTTTGGGATTCGCCCTATTCTGGTTCCGGTACTAATAAATCAGGAAAATTAACTATTGATATTGTTGATTGGTGTAATTTGCAATATCCCGAAAACGGGAATATAACAGCCCCGGGAAATACTTTTGTTGTTTATGCTCAAATTTATGAAGATGGGCTTACCAATGCTGATGCTAATAATCCGGGTGCGGGTATTCAGGCTTGGATTGGATATAGTTTGACAGATAATGACCCTTCCGATCCGGTTAATGTATCAGATTGGACTTGGTTGCCGGCTTCTTATAATGCTGATTCAGGTAATAATGATGAATTTTCAGTTGATTTAGGGCAACAAATTTCATCAGGTGGGACTTATTTTTATGCCAGTCGTTTTCAGATTAACGGTGGACCTTATGCTTATGGCGGTTATAATGGTGGTTTTTGGCAAAATACGTATGGGTCAGGTGGTGCAAATAAATCAGGACAATTAACAGTCAATGATATTTATATTACAAATATTTCCCATACACCTTCAACTGTTCATTCTACGGATAATGTTAATGTTACTGCTGATATTACAGCCGATGCCGGTATTGGCGGCGTTGAATTACATTGGGGAACAACCAGTGGTTCTTTAACAAATACAATAAGTATGAGTGTTAGCAGTGGCAATACTTACATAACCGACAATCCAATTCCGGCTCAAGCAGACGGCACAACTGTTTATTATGAAATATATGTATTGGATAATAATGCAGAAGAAAAAACCTCACCGGAACAAAACTACACGGTTAATGATTCTGCTTGTGCCTCTGAATTAATTATCTCAGAATATATTGAAGGTAGCAGTAACAATAAATATTTGGAATTTTATAACGGAACCGGCAATACGGTCAATATGGATGATTACGATGTTAGGATTTATGCAAATGGCGCTTCATCGCCTT
>JALVEJ010000233.1 GCA_027031025.1 Flavobacteriales bacterium
TATGCCTGCCTATTTATTGGCAAGTTATGTCGGATACACCCGCATTGAAGCGCGAAAACATGATATTTATGACGTAATTGGCGGTGCCACTATTGCCGTTATAAGCGCATACATATTTGTTAAACCTTTCAAAAACAAACAATTAAGTTTTAATCTGACAAAATCGGGAAATCTATATTGCTTTGGGATAAATTACAGATATTGAGTTACTCATCTACTTCATCATCGTTCTTAAAACCCTTAAACCGATAATCTTCGATACTTTTATCTTTATATCGATGATATAAAAACAAAGGCATCAACACAAATACCATTAACAAAACCCCGAATCCCATAACTTTGCTATAAAGTTTGTTGTGTGTAATATATTGTAAATAAAGTCCGTAGCCAAACCATACTAAATTGACGATTAATAAAATTTGCAAAAAACGTTTCATATATATCCTTAGGTATAATTTACACAAATTTAGATAAAAATCATTTCCATTTCACCAAATAGCTGTATTTTTGAAACAAAATTGTAAAAATGTTACACGAACTCCATAAAATATCAGATTTAAAATCATTAGCCTTAAAACGTGACCCCAAAAGATTGGTTTTGGCTGCTGCCGGAGATGAACATTCCATAGATGCCGTTATTAAAGCCTATAAAATGGGGGTCATTCAACCGATTTTAGTCGGTAGAAAAGAAGAAATTTACAAACTAATAAAAGATTGTAAAGATGTAAACCAATTTGAAATTCATGATGTTTCCGATGATAAAGAAATTGTCCAAAAAGCTGTTTCGTTGGTAGTTCAACAAAAAGCCGATATATTGATGAAAGGTAATGTAACCACTGCTACTTTACTTAAAGGCGTTTTAAACAAAGAATACGGCATTAAACACAAATCGTTTTTATCGCATTTTGCGCTGTTTGAAATACCGCATTATCATAAATTATTGGGCATAACCGATGTTGCCCTAAATATTTTACCGCCTTTGGAACATAAAGTTCACATAGTTGAAAATGCTGTAAAATTCATTCGTAAGATTGGTATAGAACAACCCAAAATTGCCGCTTTGTCGGCTATAGAAATGGTCAATGAAAAGATGCCTTCAACCTTAGATGCCGCTTTATTATCCATTATGCAACGTCGCGGACAAATCAAAAATTGTTTGATTGACGGACCACTGGCTTTTGACAATGCAATCAGTCTGGAAAGTAAAAGGCAAAAAAAATTGGGAGGAGATGTTGCCGGAAATGCCGATATCTTGCTGGTTCCTAATGTTGAATCCGGTAATATCCTTTACAAATCACTTGTTGCTTTTGCCGATGCCAAGGTAGCCGGTATTGTGTTGGGAGCAGAATTTCCAATTGTTTTAACTTCACGCGCCGATTCTGAAGAAACCAAACTAAACAGTATCTTGTTAGCAGCAGCATCAGTAAACAATCAATAGCGTTTTTTTTTATTGAAAATACTTTTTGAAATGACTCAACAGCCTCAACATTTGCCTTTAATGCTCATCATTAATACAGGATCTACTTCTACAAAAATTGCCATTTTTGAAGGAGATAAAATATTATTTGATAACAAAATCACCCATTCCGGTGACAACTTAAACCGTTTGCAAAACTATGATGAACAAGTCCGGTTCCGACATGATATAATTAAAAAAAAACTCGAAAAAGCACAATTTAATCCTGTAGAATTTGATTTAATCATGGCCAGAGGCGGCTTAATAAAACCTGTTGAATCGGGCGTTTTTAAGGTTAATGAAAAAATGCTACAAGATTTAAAATATTCTTCGAAACAGCACGCCAGCAATCTTGCTGCTGCCATAGGTTTTCAATTAAGTGAAGGCAAAATACCCGTCTATATTGCTGATCCTGTGGTTGTTGATGAAATGCAAAAAATTGCCAAATACAGCGGCCATCCATTGTTTGAGCGTAAATCTATTTTTCACGCCTTAAATCATAAAGCCGTAGGAAGAAAATTTGCTGAAAAAACACAACAAAACTACAACGACCTCAATCTTATCATAGCCCATCTGGGCGGTGGTATTTCGGTTGGCGCTCATCAAAAAGGAAAAGTTATAGATGTAAACCAAGCGCTAGACGGTGAAGGACCTTTTTCGCCAGAACGAAGCGGTACCTTACCCGCAGGA
>JALVEJ010000234.1 GCA_027031025.1 Flavobacteriales bacterium
AAACAACAAAAATAAATTGTGATACAGGTTATATTAATCAAAAAAAGATTTCCGAGTCTGAATTTGAAAAATATGATTATAATTATGATCATAGCGTATTAAATAAAGAATTTTTTGATTGTTTAAATGATCCAGAACCCTATGGATATATTACAGGATTTGATCTTAATAATGATACTTATAATGGAGCAATAGAACATAACTATACGGCAACGACAAGAGACTATCCTAATACAAACAGACATGATAAAAATACATGGAGTTATATAACAAGATATAATAATTTTTCTATAAAACATAAAAATAAATCTAATAATAAAGATTATGGAATGGATCTCAATGGTGTTACTGATATTAGGTTAAATATTGAGTTTGATAATGAAGTAGATACCGTTGTTATGAAAGGAGGATTTTCTGCGGATATAGAGTGGAAAAATATGGATAAAGATATTTCTTTTATAATAGAAAAATATGAAGTTACACCTAATGCCCAATTTTTTGAAATAATAGGAGATGACCATACAGGGATACATTGGACAAAACTAGATATTGTGAACAAAGGAGAAATGATATTAACAGATCCTGAAATTAGAACGTATAAAAAAGGAAAATTAAAAATGACGATTAATACAAAGAGCGTTGTTGTGAAACAAGCCTGCTCTAACCAGTATGAAGTGAAAACAATCGTCCCCTTTGAAACATTAGCTGATCAAAATAATCCATCTATAGGAGAAATGACTATTTATAATAATACAAATGATATTTTAACCAAGCTATTAGTTATTGATGAAAATAAAGTTAAATTATCATCAGATTTTAATCATGATGGTGTTATTGATTATACAGAAAATACAACATGGGAAAATATTTTAAATACTTCAGATACTAAAAATATCTGTCGTTAATTAATATTAATTTTTTCTATTTTTTTAATTGTGAGGAAAAAGCTATGAAATATATTTCATTTTATATTGTCTTAATCTTATCTGTTATTTTATCGAGTTGTGGTGGTGGCTCTAGTAATAATACTTCTAGTAATGATGATTCTAGCAGTGATGGCTCTAGTAGTAATGTATTTAAGCGTGAAAAAAAATTAAGTTCAGAGGATGCGAAAGCAAATGCATTAGCCGTTCGTAGCCTATTTTATAGAAATAATGGAAAATCAACACGTAAATTTAAAAGAAACGAAGTTAATTCTGGGTCAGAAATAGTGGCTTGTGCCAATAATGAAGGAACAGTAACAACAAATATTAATACTGCTGCAGAAAACAATGCAGCCCTTGGGGTTTATCAACAAAATTATATTAACTGTAAAAATGATACTGGCAATATATATCATGGAATAGCGACTGGAGTATTGGGACTGAATGAAGAAGAATTCAGTTTGGATGTTATAACAGCTATAATCTATGATGGTTTTTCTATAAAATATAAAAATAAATTTAGAAAACAGTCTTTTGGTATAACAGCCTTTTCACCATTTGCTAGCAAGTTCGAAGATAGTATCTATGATTTAAATGTTGCATTTGCAACTCCAACGGATACAGTTAATCTTTATGGTGGCTATTTTTTAGAATTGAAACAAAGGCTAGAAAATAATAAAAAAATATCCACCTTAAAATCTTCTATTGAACCTGATCTTGCTTCCTTTTATAAAATATTGGGTAAAGACGGTAGTGGAGCGGAGTGGACAAAGTTAGATATTTCTTATAGATTAGAAGAAGCAGTCAATAATGAAGCAGATTCTAACTTTAAATTCTCTGTTAATACGGATCAGACTATTATTACAAAAGATTGTTCTAATCAATATGAAACAAGAACAATAAAACCGATTACTATCACAGGTGATAATAATATATCAGGAGAAATAACTTTTCGTAGTAAATCTGATGGTTTATTAACAAAATTATTAATCATTGACTCAGAAAAAGTTGAATTATCAGCAGACTTTGATAATGATGGGGTCTCTGATTATAAAAAAATATTAAGTTGGGACGAGGTGTTTAGTAAGACTAGTAATTCTCCTAAGTATGATATTTGTCGTTAAATTAAATATTTAGACTAGACTATATTGTGCTAATTAAGTATTTATATCTGTTTTTTATTTTAATATATTAATCTTATA
>JALVEJ010000235.1 GCA_027031025.1 Flavobacteriales bacterium
GTTCTCCAACTATATTTAAATTTGATGCCTTCTGGAAATTCTTTCAAAATTTTCTATGTTTTTATACATGTTTAATGCTTATGAAATTCTATTGAAGCAAATAATCTTAATTCTTTAAAAATGCTCAACAACAAAGATAAGAAATTTAAATAATCTGAAGTTGAGCTATATCCAAATGCAACAAGGCGAACGCCCCATATGTGTATTGTTTAGGAATTCCATAAAATGTTAATGTAACCAAATATAATGACTTGAAAATCACTAAATATCAGCTTAGAAGGTATTATCTGTAACGTGCATTATTGATAATTTTATACCGTTTACACATTCAATATAGTCAAACAAGTTGTACTATTTTCATGTAATAGCAGTATATCAAGTTTTTTGTACTATTTTATATTTAGAAATGGTATTATGAGGCCGCGCCGATGGGGCTTTTAGGATTATGATGGCATTATATTCTACAAACAGAACGCACCTACCGGGTAAAAGAAATATTTTAATTCAATTAAAATTTTGAGTTCTTTTTCAGCATTTAACATTGAAGTTTAGATATAAAATGAATGTGTATCATTTTTTTAGGTCATTATTTTTGATTGAAAAAAAATCTTAAAAACTATACCGCAGCCTAAAAGTAAGGATGTTCCTTTGGCGGATATTAGGGATGTCAGCAAAGAAGGATTGGGCAAAAATGTCCATATCCCAGTTGTCGGAAATGCTGTATTGTATTTGCGGAATCAGCACCGTTAATTGGTTTTGGGTGCCGTAAACCGTTCCGAACGACCAGTGCCAAGCCGGCCCGAAATTGCCACTGAATTGGTTATAAAACGCCCAACGCGAAGGAAATAAATTTTTGGCGTCTAAACGCGTGTTTAAAAGGTTTAAAACCGCTAGCGGATCCTTGGTGTCAAAACTGCCGTTATACAAGCCGGAAATCATCCAATTCACACCGTTTTTGAACGCATAATCCAAGGAAATACTACTGATGAAAACATTTTCGGTGTCATTGATGAAGTAACTGCTTTCGCCTTTAAACCCGAAATTTTTCAGGTTGCTTTCCCAACCCAATCCAAGCATATAGCCCTTCAAATATTTTGCTACAATCAGTTGATAATCATAGGATTTGTAAACAGAATGAAAAGCCAAAGCCAGAATGCTTTTTTTGGCGTCAAATGTTCGACCGGTAGTATAAGCCACATCTATTTGCGACATATCGCCTGTATTATATCGCAATCGCAAGGCATCGGTGCCGGGTTTTTCTTCGTAATCCATATCGAGAAAATTGGCGGTATTAAAAATATCATTGGGATTCCAAACCAAATTTTTGCCCCAATTGATGCGTTGGCGTCCCAAAGTCAATTCCAAATTTTTATAGGTATAATCCAAATTAAGCCGGTCTAAATTGCTAAACATCAAAATATTGGGTTCATCTATTACCTTCTGAGAAAGATTGAACATGCCTTCGTCCTTGGTCAAACTTTGGCGGTAAAAAGGATTTTTAATCAAATCGCCATAAGAAATACGATTGCGTAAGCCGGTATTTAATCTGATTTGGTCGTTTATATAAAAACTAAAATTGATCCGGTTATGCCAAAGATTACCGGTCAATAAATCCTGTCCGTCGTGAAAATTCATGGTGTTGAGATATTTGACATAACCGCCTAAATCAATATGATTATGCCACCAATTTTGCCGGTTTTGGGCAAAGGCAGTCAGACCTATGATGAAGCCGAGAAAAACCAATAGCCATTTCATTATTTTTCGGTTTTAATGAGTTAATGTTTTATATCGGAAACGATTTTTCCGTCGTCTAGGGTGATGATTCGTTTAGCGCGGTCAATTACCCGTTGGTCATGAGTGGAAAAGATAAAGGTAGTGCCTTCTTCTTCATTGAGTTTTTTCATAATATCCAAGAGTTGCGCAGTTGATTTACTGTCGAGATTGGCAGTAGGTTCGTCTGCCAAGACAAATTTAGGTTTGCTTGCCAGCGCCCGCGCCACCGCCACGCGTTGCTGCTGTCCGCCGGACATTTGTACCGGACGCTTGTCGAGTTGTTTTTCCAATCCGACTTCCATTAAGAGTTTGGTTACCCGCTCGCGGCGTTCGGCTTCGGGA
>JALVEJ010000236.1 GCA_027031025.1 Flavobacteriales bacterium
CATCAAAAAGTTTTGAAAAAATAAAAGTCTGGGGGGTCTGAATAATATAAAGGTTTTCCCTGTTTAATGTTTTTATTACTTTATTTCCTTTGACTTCCTTTATTGTATCCCTTGCCCTTAAAGCAGTGATACTTCCGTCCCACCCATTTTTAAGATTTTTTATACCATCTAAAAACATATTCTCGGTAGCGAAAGGTCTTGCCGTATCGTGAATAACAACAATATCTGCGTCTTCTATCTTTTTAAGGGCATTAAATACAGATTCCTGCCTCTCCTTTCCCCCTGCAACCTTAACAACATTTTTAAATGAAAAAAACTTTATCCTGTCCATATCCTCTTCAGGCAGAACCAGAATTAGATCTGTTATCAGGTCTATTTTGTTTACTGTATTGATTGAATACTGGAAGAGAGGCTCTCCTTTTAGCTTTACAAACTGTTTTTTCTTACCGAACCTTTTTCCTGATCCGGCAGCCAGCAAAACAGCTACCACTTTCATATTTTTACCCCTTATCCGATAATTTTATTAAAATTATAATAAACGGAGATAAGATGAGAGTTTTAATGATAGAAGATGACCCGGTTCTGGGAGAAAGTCTTGAGGAATACTTGAAAGATAATAATATAGAGGTTCATTGGATACAGGACGAACGGGAACTTGAGTACATCTACAATTTTGATCAGTATGATGTGATAGTACTTGATCTCATGCTAAATTATAGAAAAGGAGAAGACATTCTACAGGAACTAAGAAATAAAAAAATAAATACCCCTGTTCTTATTTTAACTGCAAAATCAAACATAAAAGACAAAGAGATATGTTTTAATCTTGGTGCAGATGATTACCTGACAAAACCTTTTAACCCCAAAGAGCTGTTGCTCAGGATAAATGCCCTTACAAAAAGAAAACATATAGATGAAACGCTGAAAATAGGTGATGTTGAGATAAACCTTTCAAGCAAAATACTTACAAAAAAAGGAAAAGAGATAAAACTATCAAAAACTGCCTGGGAACTGTTATACTATCTTATAAGAAACAGAGGCTCTGTTGTTGAGACAGAAAGAATTCTTAACCATGTATGGGGAGACAAACCTGTCGGAGATGAAATCGTAAGAACATACATAAAAGAACTCAGAAAAATTCTCCCTAAAGATGCCATAAAGACATACAAAGGGAGGGGATACAAATTAGAATAAAAAGAAGATTCTTATCCTTTGAAAACAAGATTTTAATTACCTTCACCTTCGTTCTTACCCTTGGGTTGTCTGCTATAAATCTGGTAAGCATTCTGTTTTTCAAATACAACCTTGAAAATCAGATCACAAAAGAAACAAAGCTATACCTTGAAGTTTATAAATATAATCCGGGATTAAGATTACCAGAACATATAAAAGTATTTGATAAATTTCCTAATCCTGATAAATACGAGTTTATAGGAATTGCCAACGGTAAATACGTAACATACGAACGAAAATATAAAGAAAAAAAGCTGAAAGATTTTGCATCTACCCTTTTACTGTGGGAAGGGATACTGATCGTATCTCTTATGTTCCTCATGTATTTCACAATAATAAAATACATTAAAAAAGAGGAGTATATCAGACAGTATCTTGAGATACTTCTCCTTACCATTACCCACAAACTTGGTAATTTTCTGTCTATACAGAGACTAAATATAGATCTGATAAAATCAAAATGCCGAATAAAAGCGGTAAATAGACTTGAAAATGCCTACTCTCTTATTGAAAAAGATTTCAAATTTACCATAAAAACCCTGAAAAATCTGGGTAATACCGAAAAAAACATAACAACTGTTAATATAAAAGACATGATTGAAGATATACTCCACCATTTTATAGAAAATTTAAGAGACAAAAAGGTAAGATTAAGGCTGAAAAATGTTTATATAAAAGCAGATCCAAATGATCTTGAGAATATACTATTTTCTCTCTTGGAAAATGCCATAAAATTTTCAGATAAAAAGATATACATAAAAATGTGCATTAATAATAGAAATATCTATATCTTCATAAAAAATGATGTGGGAATAGTAGACAGAGGGGCAGGTGTAGGACTTCAGATAGCAGAGTTTTTACTCTCCCAGTA
>JALVEJ010000237.1 GCA_027031025.1 Flavobacteriales bacterium
ATTTATGTATGGGATGCTAGTAATGCACCTTCTAATACCGGTGATCATGTTAATATTGATTTGAGTAATTATAATAGTATGGCTAAATTTGCTATCGTAGCATCTGATGGCTCTATTGCTGATTTGGCTTACAACTTCTATGTTGACAACTTTGCTATTTCAGGAAATGTTAACAAACCGGCAACAAAACCAACAGATGTTGTAAAAATATATGACATTAATGTAGGTCAAAATGATGAAGTTTATCATATATTCTCTACTAATCATCAAAAAATGTTAAATGTTACGGCATATGATATTTCCGGTAGAGAAATATACAGGGCAATGAATGTAAATGCTACAGAAGTAGAAAGTCAAATTAATATTGATGCCGGAAGTTTGGTAATTTTCAGAATTGAAATGCCTGATCATACCGTTATAACTAAGAAAAGTATAAAACGTTAATTAATTTAAATTTTAAGATCAAAAGAGGCTGTCTCAAAAGTAATTGAGACAGTCTTTTTTTGTTTAAAAATAAAAAAAACAACAATGTATTCATTTTTTTTGTTACATTTGTAACATAATTAAACCTAAAATTTAAACATTATGATTAAAAAAAGTATGTTTGTCATTTTGACATTATTATTGAACTTGTCAACATTTGGACAAGGAACTCCTATCATTACAATGATAGCAGACGGAGATGAAACCGGAGGTATACCGAAAGTATTGGAAATATATGCCGATGGCACCGTTGATTTTTCGAATTATTCATTACAAAATCAAATGAATAGTGGCACAACTTGGGGCAACACCTACGATTTGAGTCCTTTGGGAATAGTTACAAATAGTTTTGTTTACGTTTACAAAGATGGAAATCTGAACGGACAAAGTGCTTTTTCACTTAATTTTCCCTCAGTTACAGCTTCACAAAGTTTAGATACGGGAAATTCAAATATTGTTGGTTTTAATGGAGACGATAGAGTTAGAATTATTGAAACAGCTTCTGGAAATCCCATTGACACTTATGGTGTTGATGGACAAGATGGCACCAATAGAGTCTGGGAATACAAAGATGGATTCTCAAAACGTGTAAACCAAACCGGACCTGATACCGTTTTTGACGAAAATAATTGGAGTTTTAATAATGGAGGTCTTAATGGCCATGGAGCAGTGCAAGACGGCACAACTTATGAAAGCATTATAGGTATAGGTACTTATATTCCTGCAAATGCAGCAACTTGCAATCCGCCAACCCATGAAGCAGCTATGAATATTACTGATACATCTGCTGATTTAACTTGGTCACCGGGTGGCAATGAATCGTCTTGGAGTATCGAATACGGTCTTGCCGGTTTTACACAGGGACAAGGGACTAGCCTTAGCGTAAATACTAATCCTTATACTTTAACAGCCTTAACACCCGGAACTAGCTATGACTGGTATATCCGTGCTAATTGCAGCACAGGTGTTTCAAGTTCTTGGGATGGGCCGTTTAGCTTTACAACAACCAATACTAATGGAAATCCTTGTGTCGGAATTGTTCCGGATTATACACAAGATTTCACCAACTATTTACCACAATGTTGGAAAGAAGCCAAAGGGTTTACCGGTAGTCTGATTATGACCAATAATCGTTGGACTTATGATGGCTTTCTTAATCAGGGTGCTACAGGAGCCGCACGTGTTTATGTTTATGGAACCTCGCAACATACTTCAGAATGGCTAATCAGTCCTTCTTTTGATTTAAGCAATGGGAACTATGAACTATCTTTTAAAGTTGGTATCACAGGTTTTAGTAATACCGGAGGTGTTACAATGGGGATAGACGACTCAATTTCCTTATTAGTTTCTACAGACGGTGGGAACACTTGGAATTATTTGATTGACTGGAATTCTAATAATAATCCTTCAAATGTCGGCAATTATTATGCTTTTGACTTAGCTAACTTTGGCTTGGGTGGTAATCCCGATGTAAGATTTGCTTACTTTGCCAATGCAGGTGACACTGCTCAAAATGGTTATAACTTTTATGTTGATGATTTTGTAATCACACAAACAGCATGTCCAGCTCCCATAGAATTAAACACTACTATAACAGGCACAACTTCTACTATTTTATCATGGGTTGACAATACCGGTGGAACGGCGTCATATATTATTGAATGGAAAGCCGTTGGTGCCTCCACATGGAATAGTGTAAACACAGCTATTGGCGCCACATCTTATACTTTGACAGGCTTAACCCCCGATACCGAATATCAATGGCGAATAACTTCTGATTGTGGTGGTGGTTTAACGGGAGTAACCGTATCAGGAAATAATTTTATCCCGACTTGTGTTCCTATTGTTCCTGATTACTTACAAGAATTTACCGGTTTTCTAGATGAATGCTGGATGGAAGGCAAAGGAAATATGTCTACATTTTTTCCCGCTAATTCCCGTTGGACAAATGATGGATTTGCCAATAATGGTACGACAGGAGCTGCACGCGTAAGACTTTATACCAACGCTTATGATTCCTGGCTCATCAGCCCCGAATTTTATTTATCCGGTGGTCCCTACATGTTAAGTATGGATGTTGCCGTAACCAAATTCTCGGGTTCTTATCCTTCACAGATGGGTAATGATGACGAAGTAAATGTTCAAATATCAACAGATGGCGGTGTAAATTGGCATGTATTATATACTTGGACAGCTAATAATGTTCCTTCAAACTATGGAGAGAATGTTATGATAGATTTGAGTAATTATAATGGATTTGCTAAATTTGCTATTGTAGCTTCCGATGGTTCTGTTGCAGATTTGGCATATAATTTCTATGTTGATAATTTCCATATTTTCAGTTCAGTAGCACGCCCCGATTTACAACCGACTCAACAAACGGCAACTTATGACATAAAATTGGGACAAAACAAAAACATGTTCAAAATTTTTAGTCCTCAACATAAAAAAATGTTACATATAACCGCTTATGACATGTATGGATTTGAACTTTATCGCGGTATGAATCTGAATACCGATGAAATTCAAATACCGGTTAAAACGCAAAAAGGTAGTTTGGTTATTTTTAAAATTGAAATGACTGACCATAGTGTTATTACCAAAAAAGCTGTAAAACAATAGCTTTATAAATAATCTATTTAAACAGGTCTGCCGTAGCAGACCTGTTTTTTTCTGTATCTTTGTGCCAATATCTGATAGCGATGAAAGGAAAAATACTTCGTATAACAACTGTTCCTGTTTCCTTGCACAAACTGTTACAAGGACAGCCGCAATATATGATGAAAAACGGTTTTGATGTGATCTTGGCAAGTGCGGAAGGAAAAGAAATTCCACAAATTGAAAAAGAAACGGGTCTGAGCGTGAATATGCTTCCCTTAACTCGAAAAATATCGCCATTTACAGATTTGAAAGCTTTGTGGCAAACCTATAAACTCATCAAACAAACCAAACCTGATATTGTTCATACCCATACACCCAAAGCAGGCATCATTGGCATGTTAGCGGCAAGATTAGCAGGTGTGCCCGTGCGTATGCATACGGTTGCCGGAATGCCATTACTTGAATCAAAAGGTTTCAAAAGAAAAATTTTAAATTTTGTTGAAAAATTGACTTATCGTTCGGCAACCGGTGTGTATCCAAATTCTTATGGTTTACAAGACATTATCATCAAAAATAGTTTAACTGCACCCGAAAAACTAAAAGTTTTAGCCAACGGCAGTTCTAACGGGATAGATTTGGAATATTTTAGTCCGGAAAAATTTAGTGTGGCTGAAATATCGGCTTTGAAAACAGCTTTAAAAATCAATAATGATGATTTTGTTTTTACTTTTGTTGGCAGATTGGTAGGCGACAAAGGCATTAACGAACTGGTAGAAGCTTTTGTGCAAATGCAAAATCAACATAAAAACATCAAATTGCTTTTGGTCGGAAATGAAGAGCCGGATTTGGATCCTTTAAAACCGGAAGTGAAAAAGGAAATTGAAACCAATAACGATATTATTACAACCGGCTGGGTTGATGATGTGCGTCCTTATTTTGCCATTTCAGATGTATTTGTGTTTCCCAGCTATCGTGAAGGTATGCCCAATGTGGTGATGCAAGCCGGCGCTATGGGATTACCATCCATTGTTTCTAATATCAACGGCTGTAATGAAATTATAAAAGAGGGTGAAAATGGTTTGATTATTCCTGTGAAAAATTCAGACGCACTTCAAGAAGCCATGTTCAAACTATTAATACAAAATGATTTACGGCAAAAACTTCAAAAAAAAGTCCGTCCTTCCATACAATCAAGATTTGAACAAAAAATAGTATGGCATGCAATTTTGGAAGAATATCAAAAACAGTTAAACCAAATTAAAAAGTAAGTGTCATATCTAGAAAAATTTTATCATGAAAAACATACTATTGGGATTCTTTTTTACATTAACCTTTGTAGCCTGTCAAAAAAAAGCTTCGTCAAACAATAATGAAATAGCAGATAATAGTTTATCTTATACCAGACAAACTATTTCTTACAAACATTTACCCGGTATCCAACAAAATTTACTGGATTTAGATGTTTATTACGGTGCAGAGAAACTGTCACCAAAACCCGTCATCATTTGGATTCACGGCGGTGGTTGGTGTATAGGCGATAAAGCCAATCAAATGGAAAATAAGAAACGCTTATTTGCCTCACTCGGTTATATTTTGGTAAGTGTCAATTACCGTCTCAGTCCGTTTCCCTATCAAATTAACAATCCCGACAGAATAAAATTTCCGGTTCATAATATTGATATAGCAGATGCTATAAAGTGGATATCCGACAATATTTCACAATATGGTGGCGACCCCACCAAAATTATTTTATTAGGACATAGCGCCGGCGCCCATTTGGTTGCCCTGACCGGTACTAACCAAAGTTTTTTACAACAAGCAAATGTTTCGGTTGAACATATTAAGGGAATTGCTTGCATTGACACAAGAATGTATGACGTATATGACGTTATTCAACATCAAAATAATCCCGATGATATGCATGTCAATGCCTTTGGAACCGATCCGCAAATGAATACCGAAGCATCGCCTATCAGACATCTCAATCATACATATTTTCCAAAATTTTTTGTTGCCAAAAGAGGAAATTACGACCGGATCAGCAAAGCCAATCAATTCATCGACGCCTTACAACAAGCCGGTGTAGAAGTTACGGAGTTAGAAGCCAACATGTATACACATTCTGAAATAAATGACGCTATCGGGGCTGAAAACGAAACGATAATCACACCGGCATTGGTTAGTTTTATCAAAAATTGTTTAAATAATGATTGAACAAGATTTTAAAAAATATCAAGCTCAAACTTCGACGCAGCCTTTGGGTTTAAATATTTCGCATGCCAAAGGAAGCTATATTTATGACACTGCCGGCAAAGCC
Organism: Flavobacteriales bacterium; assembly: GCA_027031025.1. Lineage (GTDB taxonomy): Bacteria > Bacteroidota > Bacteroidia > Flavobacteriales > Flavobacteriaceae > WGBX01. The sequence continues at coordinate 5,402 of JALVEJ010000237.1, forward strand.
TACCTTGATTTTGTAGCCGGTGTGTCGGCAAATGTTATCGGACATCAACCTCAACCTGTTGTTGATGCTGTTAAGTCGCAACTTAATAAGTATATGCACGTGATGGTTTATGGCGAATTCATCCAAGAACCGCAAGTTGTCCTCTGCCAAAAATTAGCCGGATTATTTCCCGGAGATTTATCGGTTACTTATTTGGTTAATTCAGGCACTGAAGCTACTGAAGGCGCTATAAAATTAGCCAAACTTTATACCGGCAGACCTAATATTGTGGCTGCACAACGCTCATATCACGGCAATACACAAGGCAGTATGTCAGTCATGGATTATCCTGAACGTAAAAATCCGTTTTTGCCGCTTATTCCGGGTGTATCATTCATCCATTTCAACAATGTTGATGATTTGCAAAAAATTACCTCTCAAACGGCAGCCGTTATCTTAGAGACCATACAAGGCGGCGCCGGATTTATTGAACCACAAAACGATTATTTAAAAGCTGTTAGAAAACGTTGTGATGAATCCGGGGCGTTATTAATTCTGGACGAGATACAAACCGGATTTGCGCGTACCGGAAAAATGTTCGGTTTTGAGCATTATGATGTCATTCCGGATATTGTCATTACCGGCAAAGCCCTTGGTGGCGGCATGCCGATAGGTGCTTTTACTTCAACTCCGGAAATCATGCAGCGATTAACCAATCCGGCTATGGGGCATATCACGACCTTTGGTGGGCATCCGGTTATCGCTTCCGCTGCGTTGGCTACCTTAAATTATATTGAAGAATATAATTTAACAGAAGAAACCCTCCATAAAGAGCAAATCATACGCAAACACCTTAAACATCCTAAAATCAAAGAGATACGAGGACGCGGCTTGATGCTTGCGCTCATGATGGAAACACCGGAACAAGCCAATAATTTGGTTTTAAAAGCACTGGATAAAGGATTGATTTTATTTTGGTTACTTTATGAAAAACGGGCTGTTCGTGTCACGCCACCTTTAACTATCGATGATGATGAACTAATGAAAGGGATTGATGTCATACTTTCTATTTTAAACGATATTTAATATCTTTATATCTTTCAACTCCTAAGCAATAACATCTGCTATGTGTTGTCAGTGTAACAATTAACTTCATTAATCGTTAAAATCGATATAAACACTCAAAAGCAATGTCAAATATTTTACAAGTTACGGATTTGACCAAAACATTCGGAAAGTTGACTGCCGTTGACCGGTTAAGTTTTACTATTGAAAAAGGACACGTTTACGGTTTATTAGGACCTAATGGCAGTGGTAAATCCACGACATTAGGTATGATATTAAATGTGGTTAATAAAACCGCCGGAGATTTTAAATGGTTTGAAGGCACACTCACAACCCAAGAAGCTTTGAAACGTATCGGTGCCATAATTGAACGCCCTAATTTTTACCCTTATATGACGGCTTGGCAAAACTTGAATTTGGTTTGCAAAATCAAAGAAATACCGAATCAAACGATTGATGAAAAATTAGAAATCGTAGGCTTGTCCGACCGTAAACACGATAAATTTAAAACCTATTCGTTGGGGATGAAACAACGCTTAGCCATTGCTTCCTCCTTACTCAATAATCCTGAAATGTTAATACTTGATGAACCCACCAATGGTTTGGACCCCAAAGGAATTCATGAAATCAGGAAAATCATCAAAACTATAGCAGACCAAGGCACAACCATAATTCTGGCCTCACACTTGTTGGATGAAGTGGAAAAAGTCTGCGACCAAGTCATCATTTTACAAAAAGGTAAAAAGATTTTTGAAGGAAAAGTATCGGATATAAGCCTGCAAACTTTTTGGTATGAAATTCTGGTTGACCAACCCGAAAAAACTAAAGAGATTTTGTTAAATCACTCTGATATTCAAGAAGTTGTTATAGAAAACAATCTGCTTAAAGTTTTTCCGAAAACCAAAGCATTAACAGGAAAAGACCTTAATGAATTTTTGGCCAAACAAGGTTGTTACTTGGAAAGTTTAGTCAAAAAACAACCCCGACTGGAAGATGAATTTTTAAAAATTACGGCATGAAACACTTCGTCAGACTTTTAAATATCGAATTTTATAAAATCAAACATCATAAGTTGAGCCGGATTTTATTTATAGCTTATTTTGTTTTGCTTTCCGGTATCGCTTTGATTGCCGCTATCAAATTTGATATTGGACATGTTGAAATTCATTTAGCCGAACAAGGCATTTTTAATTTTCCGTATATCTGGCATTTCAACACTTGGGTTGCCGATTTTTTAACCTTCTTTTTAGCCATTATCGTTGTGTCTATGGTGACCAATGAGTATTCTTACAGAACAGTTAAGCAAAATTTGATTGACGGGATGAGCAAAAAGGAATTCGTCTTGTCCAAATTCTATTTTTTAGTGGCTTTATCGCTTTTAGCTACTGTTTTTGTTTTTGTGATGAGTTTGATTTTAGGTCTTTCTTATTCCGATTATACCAGCTCAGGCATTATTTTTAAAGATATTTATTTTTTAGTCGCGTTCTTTTTAAAATTATTAGGTGTTTTTTCTTTCATAATGTTTTTAGGCTTTTTATTTAAACGCTCTGCCATAGCCTTAGGATTTTTTTTCATCTGGATGATTGTAGAAGGGATTTTTTACGGATTGCTACGATGGAAACTTTTTGACAAGGAACTTGCCGAAAATATTTCGCAATTTTTTCCATATACCGCCATCAAAAATTTGTTACCGGAACCTATCACACGTTTAAATGCCGCCAAAAATTTGGGTAAACAGATTGGTGAACATATTGATAAATTTGAAGGTGTACTTTTATTAAACTTCATAATTGTTGGTGTTTGGATAACAACTTTTGTGTATTTTTCCTATAAAATTCTTAAAAAAAGGGATTTATAAGTTAAAAAAATTTGTATTTAAATCTGATAAGCTTATATTTG
>JALVEJ010000238.1 GCA_027031025.1 Flavobacteriales bacterium
GCCAAACAATATCCTATCATTATTTATAATACTGATAAAAATAGCACTTGCTATTATTATGTATAAGATAAATATAACCAATCCACTTAAGTAATCTTTTGGTTCTGAAAGGCTAATATATATTATAAAAACTAGAAGAGCTAAAAAAATTAGAAAAAATACATATGATGAAAGAATTTCAAGAAAAATATACCAATTACGTGTTTTTCTTAGATATGTAGAAGATTTTGTTATTTCTTTATTAAGCATTAATAAAAATAGCATATAAAACAATTCCACGAAGAAAAAAACCAAGAACATTAATGATGCAACCTCAAAGGACAAAATGATATTTTTGTCATTTTTATATGCTCCTATAAAAAAAAGAAATGAAAATCCAAAGTTCATCCCTAATACATAAAAAAATATTTTCTTAAGAGAGATATTATCTTTTAATGGTAAAAATATTTGAAAGGACAGATATAAAGCAAAAATTGGTGATAAAAAAAATATAAGGAAAATCGCTACTACTGCTAATAATATAAAGATTATATTACTATCTATTAAATAAAAATCTATTGGTACAAATTTATAATATGCGAAATATGGTAGCACAAAAAATGAAATACTCCATATAAGAAACCCAGTAATTATAAATCCTTTATAATTTCTGAAAATTTCTATTAAATTATTTTTAGTATCTTTATTTTTAGGAATTATCAAAATAGCAGACAGTTTATTTTTTCTCCTCATCTAAGAAATCCCTCCTTATCTTTATTATAAACCAACCAAACCTCACTGCCGAGACAACCTCACAGCCTTTAACCTATAAAACCTCACAACCGCACAACCTATTTTTATTTAATTTTTTTATGGCGGCGGCGGCGAAAAATAAAAATTTGTTATTTTTAATAAAACAGTTATTTTTGCTGTCAGGTTATTCAGGTTATTTAGGTTCCTTAGTTATTTAAAAAGAAAATGTTATTTACAGGTTGTAAGGTTATTTAGGTTGTGAGGTATAAAAAAGTTATTGCTGTCAGGTTGTCAGGTTGTTTGGGCTGTTAGGCATAAATTATCAATTCTGTTTCCCTTTCTGCAGATTTCTTATGACTTTTTCAACTTTATAGCTTTTAAAGAATTTTTCTTTTGAGAAGTACTTGGACTATTAAAGTAATAAACTATTAAAATAATAAAATGTTAAATTATTAAAATATTAAACTATTAAATTGTTATTTTATTATTTTTTTCCCAAAATCTAATTGAAAAAGCCAAGTATTAAAAGGTCATTTCTAACTCATTTAGTAAGTTCCACCTTTTCTATAAATATATTAGCTATTCCTTTTATCAGAGGTGAAATTCTTAGATAAATGTTTCTTCTAATCCAATATGAGAGATATACTGCCACCCGTTCAAAGCTTTGGTTCTTGTAAGTAATTATTTAAATTTCTTTTCTAAATTTATTAGAAAATCCAGTTATCCCTCAACTGTTTTCAGCGTAAGAATATAAGTATTCTTAAATATCTCCAATATTATTAGACTATCTAACTTTTATCCAATTTTTACCCCATGAAAAATTCCGTTTATATAGTAAAAGGGTAAAAAAAGGAGAACCTATGAAAATAGCACAGCAGATAAAACAGAAAGCAGAAGAAGAAATAAAAAAGATTGTTATTGAATTATACAAAGAGGGTAAAACTCAAAAAGCCATAGCAGAGGAAGTAGGTATTTCTGTAAAAAAGGTTAGAAAGATACTAAAAGAGGCAGGACTTAGTAAAAATGCACCTTCAGAAAGACAGGTGGAATATCTTATGGGACTTATAACAAAGTTTTATGAAGTTAATGATATTTCCCTGCTAAAAAGTAAACTCTTTTCTCTATCCGATAAACAGATAAAAGGAATGTTCCTGACACTTAAGACATACAAACAGATAAAACCTTCACTTCATTACTATGAAAAACTCTTAAACATAAAACTCAAGGAGGACAAAGATGGCAAGGAAAAAGATTACTGATGAACTAAAAGAAAAAATTATAGAACTGTATAAGCAGGGATTATCTTCTGTGGAGATAGCCCATCAGGTAAATGTTTCTGCAAATTCTATCTGCAAAAT
>JALVEJ010000239.1 GCA_027031025.1 Flavobacteriales bacterium
TCGTAGCATTATTTGGGAATGGGATAGATGCATACAATTTTTACAGAAGAACAGGATATCCTCATAATCTTCAACCCAATCTTGAACCTAATCCTGGACCTTTTATAAGATCTCATTGGTATCCTGCTAACTCTGTTAGTAATAACCCCAACATGAATCAAAAACCTGGTGTTGCCACCCAAGTATTCTGGGATAACAATCCGCCTTCACCAGGGTTTCCAGTGTCTAATTAAAAAATTAAGAAAAAAATGAAAAAATTAATATTATTTAGCATAAGTGCATTACTCTTACTTAATGCAGTAAATTGTAAAAAACCTGATAACGTTATTTATAAAGTTTTTGATAACAAAGAACAGGGAGCCGTTTTAAGAACAATTGAAAGAGTTAATACCTCTTTCAATATTAATGATCCTAATTCTACTTTTGAAGTTATTGTTGAAGAACAAGACCCTGAATATGGAGACTTACTAGATAAAGTAAATGTTTACGTTAGTTTTATAGATAAGACTGATGATGGTGTTGACAATAATGTCTCAGAGCAATTATTGAATACAATACCTAAAAGTAGTTTTTCAACAAGTCCGAAAGATTTACCTATGACCACTGTTTCTGTGATTTTCGCTGATGCTTTATCAACCTTAAATTTACAATCTGGTCAATACTTTGGAGGAGATATCTTCAAGTTTAGATTAGAACTAGTGTTAACTGATGGTAGAACGTTTAGTGAAGAAAGCACGAGTGGAACATTACAACAATCATTCTTTAGTTCCCCTTTTGCTTATTATGCAAGCATAGTATGCCCGCCAGTAGCGGGAGATTATCAAGTTGTTCTACACGATTCTTACGGAGATGGCTGGCAAGGTTCAAAAATAATTTTCACAGTTGACGGTGTATCTACTGAATTAGCTTTGCCTAACTATTGGGATGTGCAGGTTGGTTCTGTTGGAGATCCTCAATATGTACAACAATCATTCACAGTGACTATACCTGCTGGTTTTCAATCTGTTAGTTGGGTATGGGAATCGGGAGATTTTCCATCAGAAGCAACATTTGAAGTTTATGGACCTAACAGTGGTACTATAATTTATCAAGGTGGTCCTAGTCAACCAGATGGTGAATTTGTCCCAAATTATTGTAACGAATAAAACTAATAATACACATAAAAAGGTTGCCTTAAAAGGCAGCCTTTTTTATTTGTAATTAGAAAATTAATTCAATAATCAAACAATAAACTATATCTTTGATAAATTAATCAAAACAAACAACTAACAAAATGACATCACCACACAATTTTCATATCCCTGTTATGGGGGTTGCTTATACTATTGACACGCCTTTAAAGGTCGCACCGTTTGGTATCGATTCCGTTATTTCACTTGTAGATAATGTTTTGCTGGAAAAATTGCGGGCAAAGTATAGTGAAAAATTTAACTTAACCTATAAAGAAATTTCACAGAAAGCCGAAGACTATATGAGTAAACGGATTACGGCTTACCTTGATATGATCAACCGGTTAACTACTGAAAAATTTGAGAATTTAAAAAATAATTTTGAAGATAAAAAAACGGAAATATTTGATTATTTCGAAATGCTACCGGAGACATCTGAATTGAAAAAGGAATTTAAAAAAAGGATGGATTCAAATATAGACGAGCTGAAAAATTGGGTAAAAAACCATTTGCAAATGGGGAGTATTGATGTTAATATCATGACCAAAGTCGATAAAACAAATTATGACAAAAATGGCGAAGCCCTGCCACAAGAATATAATGACGCCCATGCAGCGCTCCGAGGTTATGCCAATAGCAATCTGGAATCGTCATTGGTGTTATCAGCCGGTATGAGTCCGCGTCTTTACGGATATATTGAAAACTTTGATGATTTTTATCCCGATGAAAATGCTTATATCAAGAAAAAAATAGTCTTAAAAGTCAGTGATTACCGCTCGGCACTGATACAAGGGAAGTTTTTGGCAAAAAAAGGCTTATGGGTGAGTGAATATCGGATAGAATCCGGCTTAAATTGTGGAGGACACGCCTTTGCTACAGAAGGTTACTTAATGGGACCGATTTTAGAAGAATTTAAAAAGAATCGTGCTCAGTTGATTGAAGATGTTCACGGGATTTTGGTTAGAGCCTTAGAACAAAAAGCCAAACCTGTACCACAAAAACCATTACCTATGCGTGTAACCGCACAAGGCGGCGTTGGCACCCATGAAGAACATCAATTGTTATTAGACTATTACCAAGTAGATAGTGTCGGTTGGGGAAGCCCGTTTTTGTTAGTGCCTGAGGTTACAACTGTTGATGAAGATACCAGAGAAAAATTATTAGAAGCAGAAGAAAAAGATTTGTATCTAAGTAATATTTCTCCGCTGGGCGTGCCTTTTAACAGTTTACGAAACGCATCTGCTACGCTTAAAAAAATAGAAAAAGCTCAAAAAGGACGACCCGGCAGCAGTTGCCCAAAAGCCTATTTGGTTTCTAATACCGAATATACAGACAAACCCATCTGTACCGCTTCAAGGCAATATCAATATTTGAAACTAAAAGAACTGGATGAAAAAAAATTGCCTGAAACATTGTATCAAAAAGAATTTGACCGGATCATAGCCCCCGAATGCCTTTGTGTTGGCTTGTCCGAACCGGCAATCATAACCCATCAAATTGATTACAAAATCAAAGATAACGGGGTTAGTGTCTGTCCCGGTCCGAACATGGCTTACTTTGATCAAATTGTATCTTTGAAAAATATGGTTAAACATATATATGGTAAAAATAATTTGTTGAAAAATGCTTACCGTCCTCATATGTTTGTCAAAGAATTAAATCTTTATATTAAATTTTTGAAAAATGAAATAGAACATATCAAAGAACCCATTGACAAAAAGACCGAAAAATACTTAAAAAACTTTGCTAATAACTTGAATAATGGGATACATTATTATCAAGAGCTTTTCTTTGAAAAAAAGAAACACTTTTATAAAAACAAAAATCAACTGTTAGAAGAATTAAAAAAGGCCAAAGGGAAATTAACCGAATTGGAAGAAAAAATAACAAATATCTCATTTACATAACACGATTATAAAAACTTTTTAATTAATGTCAGTAAAAGTTAGGAATTTGTTAAAAGGCAAAGGTTTGTGATTTTCATGTTTTTAACATAATAAACAAAAATATCATCAAAGTTTTATAAAATTTATTTTTATTTTATTACAACATTATGTTATTTGGGTATAATTTTTGTATTTTTGTTTTTTTAAACAATGAATATGAAAAACGACATAAAACTTTTTATTACCGACATAAACGGTGTTTGGACCAACAACCGGGTATATTATGACAAAACCGGTAACGAAACCAAGTGTTTTAACTTAAACGATGGTGTCGGCGTAATGTTTTTATACCTCAACAACATTCCCGTAGTTGTATTAACCGAAGACCGTAACGAAATGATCAAAAGACGGTTACAAAACCTGAAAATAACCGATTATTATCTCGGTATTTCTAACAAAATTAAAACCGCTAACGAAATCCTCGAAAAATATAAAGTATCTTGGAAGGAAACTGCATACATTGGTGATGATATTAGCGATTTGCCACTACTTAAAAAAGTTGGCTATGCTGCTGTCCCTGCACAAGCACCTTATTATATCAAAAAAGAAGTGGATAAAATTCTTTCCAAACAAGGCGGACAAGGTGTTTTTCGTGAATTTGTTGAAACCTATTTGGATGAGAAAGGACTTTTAAAGCAAACCATCGAAAAATATTTAGCCGTTTTTGAAACTATGGAATAAATTAATCTTAACTGTATACCCGGTAATGCAATTTATCGGAAGTTGTACCGGCTTCGGTTAAAACTTTGGCTGCCGTTTTTTTCAAATCATCGGGACCAATCATATATATGGCATCAAAACCGGTACCTTCTTTTTGTAAAACATTTTTGATTATTTGCTCATTGATACGACCGCTAAAATCTCCCGAATCATCTTTTGAATAAACTTTATAAACTTTTAAATGCTGTGGAAATTGCGCTTCCAATTCGGATATTTCATCTAAAAACATCGTCTTGGCAGGACTTTCATTACCGTAAATCAAAACTAATTTATGCGGAAGTTGACGCTTTAACATATATTGAATATAACTGTAAAACGGCGTAATACCACTACCAATAGTAATAGCCAAAATCCTTTTAGATGAATGGTCGGATAAATCAAAAGGCACATCATCCATAGGCTCCGATACTTGTAAAGTATCACCATGTTGTAAATGATGCATCGCAAAATCTGCAAAACCATCCTTTCCTTTTAGCTTAATGCCGAGTTTGATTTGTGCATCTTCCGGCAGGTTATAAATGGAGTAATAACGTCTAAGATTTTCACCATTGATTATCTTTTCGACCATCACAAACTGTCCGGGTTTAAAATTATATTTAGATTTTAAATCTTCGGGTATCTCTAAAACTACCGAAACACTTTCGGGCGTTAACATCTTTTTGTCAATAACTTGTAGATTATGCAATGTGCTCATATTTGTTTTTTTGTTGATATTGTTGTTTGAAATTGGTATTATTTGATGACCGGCACTTCGGTAACTTCGATACACTGCTCCTTCGTCACAGCACTCAGCCACCTACCTCAATGTTATACTTTCTTCGTTGCGCAAAGTTATCGTTAAATCTTGAAATCAGGTCACAGGTTGATCCCGATTTTCATCGGTCTCGTATAGAAGTGACCGGCATAACACTTTCAATTTTAAGTTTTTAAACTTACAAAAATGCAACTTGACTCTAAGCTTTTCCTTTCAACACTATTACAAACTCTCCTTTAATTGCCGGTTTTTCTTCAAAAATCCGTCTGACTTCACGCAGCGTTCCCCTAAGTGTTTCCTCATACAACTTACTGATTTCGCGCGAAACAGAAACCGGCCTGTCTGCCCCAAAATAGTTTTCAAAATCCCGTAAAGTTTTAAGCAATTTATGAGGCGATTCGTAAAAAATCATTGTGCGTGTTTCATCTTGCAAAGATTTCAAACGGGTTTGTCTGCCTTTTTTAACCGGCAAAAATCCTTCAAATACAAAACGTTCAGCCGGTAAACCCGAATTGACCAAAGCCGGCACAAAAGCCGTCGCTCCCGGCAAAGTTTCTACCGGAATACCTTGTTCAATGGCTTTATGCACAATCAAATAGCCGGGATCGGAAATTGCCGGTGTGCCGGCATCGGAAATCAAAGCAAACCGGCTCCCCTGCGCCATTTTTGAAACCAAATCAGCAACTATTTTATGTTCGTTAAATTTATGATAAGACCGTTGTGGGGTCTCAATTTCAAAATGTTTCAACAATTTACCCGAAGTACGCGTATCTTCTGATAATATCAAATCAACATCTTTCAAGACTTCAACAGCTCTAAAAGTCATGTCTTTCAGATTACCGATAGGTGTTGGCACCACATATAGTTTCCCTAGCATTAGACAGTGTTTTTCAGGCAAATTTTAATTCCAGTAGTTGTAACAAGCGAAATTCATATTCATCTTTGCCTTCCCAATCGTTAAATTGTGGTTTCACCTCTTGATTGATATATTTCAAGGCATCTTCATAATTATCAAAAGCATTAAGACGATCAATAAAATCTGTATAAACGACTTGATTGCCATCAAATAAGTGCTTAATAAAGGCAATCCGGTCATTCAAACCTATATTGATTTTTTTCAAGTTAGATGCAGTCTTTGAAGTTTTAATGGCATGTTCTGATGTCTTTTTTGAAGCTTTTGGCACAAAAGACATGTTTTGAATTTGTTTATAAGGATTTTCTTCGGGTACTTCCTGTTTCACTTCTTCTACATATTTCGGTTGACTTTCGGTTGCTATATCATGCATTGTTTCTTTAATATTCATCTCAAACAACTGCTTTAATTCATCAGTCTCCAATTGATCTTTTAAAGCCATAATGGCAGCCATTTTTTCTTGTAATTGTCGGGTTGCTTTATACAGCGACTTCAAGTCTTTCTGATGAATATTTTGCAAAATATCTTTTGTGAGCAGCGTCAATTCAGCCTTCAAAATATTTACTAGTTCTTTTCTTTTGTCCATTTTAATAAGTTTTACAAGTAATTGATAATGAGATATAAGAAAATCCTCAAAAAAATTGTTAATAAAAAACCTGTTGACAGGTTAAAATTTGCCAAAAAATAAATTAATTTCGTTGTGACAAATTTAAGCAAAAAATAAACCATATAAGACTCATAAGAACACAAAAGAAAAAAACTTATATGAACTTATGTGACTTATATGGTTATAAAACAAAATTAAACACAATATTTAACCACATAAGACTCATAAGAACACAAAAGAAAAAAACTTATATGAACTTATGTGACTTATGTGGTTCAAAACAAAATTAAACACAATATTTAACCACATAAGACACCTAAGAACACAAAAGAATAAACTTATATGAACTTATGTGACTTATGTGGTTATAAAACAAAATTAAACACAATATTTAACCACATAAGACACCTAAGAACACAAAAGAATAAACTTATATGAACTTATGTGACTTATGTGGTTCAAAACAAAATTAAACACAATATTTAACCACATAAGACTCATAAGAACACAAAAGGAAAAAACTTATATGAACTTATGTGACTTATGTGGTTCAAAACAAAATTAAAAAGAAATTAACCATAAGCACTTAATATGTTTTTAGAAATACCTGTAAATCATAAAGACAATCTCGGTTGGATAGAAGTCATTACCGGCAGTATGTTTTCCGGTAAAACCGAAGAATTGATACGCCGCTTAAAACGGGCACAATTCGCCAAACAAAAGGTTGAGATATTCAAACCCAAAATCGATACGCGGTATCATGACACTAACATTGTGTCACATGATAAAAACGAAATCCCTTCAACCGCTGTGGCTTCGCCGCAAGAAATCTTGTTATTGTCCGAAGATGTAGAAGTCGTCGGTATTGATGAAGCGCAATTTTTCTCTGATGAAATAGTAGATGTGTGCAATGCCTTGGCAAATAAAGGGGTTAGAGTAGTGGTTGCCGGTCTTGATATGGATTTTATGGGCAAGCCATTCGGTCCTATGCCCTACTTGATGGCTATTGCCGAATATGTTACCAAGGTGCATGCTGTCTGTACCCGCACCGGAAATTTGGCTCATTACAGCTACCGCCTCACCGATGACGACAAACTGGTTTTGCTGGGTGAAACCCAAGAGTATGAACCCCTTAGCCGTGCCGCATACGTCAAAGCCATGGCCGAACGCCAAAAAAAGAAAGCTTAATTGATGCGAGAAAGCCATATCGAAATTGATAGCCGCCGATTAGCTCACAATCTGGAAGTCATCAAGCAAAATTTGCTTCCGGATATCAAAATTTTGGCCAATTTGAAAGCTAATGCTTACGGTTTGGGCGCTTATGAAATCGGGAAATTTTTAGAACAACAGGGTATCGATTATTTTTCTGTCGCTTACATTAACGAAGCAGTAGATTTGCGACAAAAAGGCCTTAAAACAAACCTATTAGTTTTTAATCCGTCATTTGACCATTTTGATAGTTTAATACAATATCAATTGGAGCCGGAAGTCAGCTCGATGGCTTATCTCAAAGCACTCAACATGTTTTTGCAAAAAGAAAAAATAACAGGATTTCCCGTGCATCTCAAATTAGACACAGGTATGCACCGCGCCGGTATCATGTTAAATGAGTTGGATGAATTGATTCGACTACTAAAAACAAACAATTCTATAAAAATCAAAAGCGTTTTCTCTCATCTTGCAGCAGCAGAAGACCCCGATGAAGACACTTTTACTTCATCACAAATCAAGCGATTTGAACAAATGACCGAGCGGTTGACAAGCGATTTAAATAAAGTTTTTTTCAAGCATTTACTCAATACAGCCGGCATTTTCAGGTTTTCACCAGCGCAATACGACATGGTGCGTCCGGGTTTGGGCTTATTTGGCTTTAACATGATTGCCGGACAAGAACACAGCTTACAACCCATTGTCCGCCTTAAAACCAAAATTAACCAAATAAAACATTTAAAAGCCGGCGATACGGTTGGATACAATCGCCTATTTAAAGTTGACAAAAATAGCCGTATCGGACTTTTGCCATTAGGCTATGCCGACGGTATTGACCGCCGGTTAGGTTATAAAAATTTATGGGTAAAATGTCGTGGTTATAAAGTGCCGGTCGTAGGCACTATCAGTATGGATACCATGAGTATCGACCTGACCGGAACGCCCTGTCAACAAGGCGATGAAGTCATTGTGTTTGACTACGACAGCCAAATTTACGATGTCGCCCGCAAACTCCAAACCATTCCTTATGAAATCATTGCCGGCTTAACCCGCCGGTTGCCCCGAATCATTATATGAAACCGACATGATTAAAATAATTATTAAACACACAACGCCTGCCCCGACTTTTGTCGTGGGAAATGATTATTTTAATCATCAAAGGTTATCCCGACGACGGTCGGGAACCATAATGTTAAATAAAAAATAAACAGATGAAAAAACCTGTTTACCACAGCTTTTAATAAGGTCGGGGATATATTGGGATACCGATATTTTTTCAATCAACAAACATACCGAAACAAATATTTAAAGTTTGAAACCATCAAGAAAAAGCCCTTGTTAATATTAATTTAAAATTTATTAACTTTGTGTATCGGAATTTTATTCGATTTCAAAACAACATCTATGAAAAAACTATTATACTTTGGCAGCATTTTATTGGTTTTAAACAGTTGTGGCGGTTCCAAAAAAACCATATCAAAAACACAAACGGAAAAACCAGAAAAAACCATTCAACCAAAAGTCCAACAACCGGATACCAAAGGGAAAGATTTAGATTTTGCCACATTGAGATATATTGCAAAATTTGAAGATGTTGCTAAAAAAGAAATGAAAGAATATGGTGTGCCGGCTAGTATTACTTTGGCACAAGGTATCTTAGAGTCCCAATCGGGCAAAAGCCGCTTGGCAGTTGAGGGCAATAATCATTTCGGCATCAAATGTCATGACAACTGGCACGGCGAAAAAATCTTGCACGATGACAATAAAGCCCAAGAATGTTTTAGAAAATATAACAATCCGGAAGAATCTTTTAAAGACCATTCTCAATTTTTAGCCGGACGTAAGCGCTATGCTTTTCTATTTCGTTTGCCTATTACAGATTACGAAGCTTGGGCAAGAGGCTTAAAGAAAGCCGGCTATGCCACTGACCCCAGTTACCCGGATAAATTAATTTATATCATCGAAAAATACCATTTGGATAAATTGGACAAAGATGTTTTGGCACAAATGAGCGTAAAAGTAGATGAAGCGGAAGAAAACCATCAAGATAAAAAGAAAAAATTTATTTATGAAGTTCAAGAAGGCGAAACCTTGTTTACCATCTCTAGGAAATTTAATGTGCCGGTTAAAGATATTCAACGAATTAACAACTTGAATGATTTTGATATTTATAAAGGACAAATTTTGGTATTGACCGAGAGTGATAATACCGCCCAAACCGAAACAACTCCAAACACTTCCGAAGAGCGTGATGCGGACAATTCTCAAGTAACACAAACAGGAGAAGCCACAACAACACCGGTTGATAAAACAATCGTAACCAAAAAAGAACCCGAAGTCAAAATGAATGAAAACGACCTCATGTTACACGTGGTCAAGCAAGGTGAAACCTTGTTTTCAATTAGCAAAATGTATCAAGTAGATATTGAAACCTTAAAAAAGATTAACGGTTTAATTAATAATGATATTGCCGTTGGAAAGGTTATCAAAATTCCGCGAAGCCAAACCGGAAAGGCTCAAACTACCAAGGTCCATGACAAACCAATTGAGCCGGTTGAACAAGACGCCAAGACCGATAATAACGATGGAGCAGTTTATCACATAGTAAAGCCCGGTGAAACACTATATCGTATTCACGTCAACTATAAAGTGCCTATTAGCAAATTGCGAAAATTAAATCATTTAAAAGGCAACTACATCAAAGTAGGACAAAAAATCAGAGTAAAATAGAAATTTTAAGATTCTATGTTAATTTAAGTGAGTAGCACTTGTCATATCTTAAACAGTTAGGTGCCGCTTTAATGCTTATTCCGTTTTTAAGAACCCCAAAGGGATATATTTATTGTAAAAATTTATAACGTTAAAAACAACCCCGATGGGGTGACATTATTATAGTAAAATAATACAAATATACCATTGAACCCCGAAGGGGTGACATTATTATAAAGCAATCAAATTACCCACACAAAACAACCTGGTGCTAACTTTAAGATTCCGATGTATCCATAGTGTGATAAACATTTTGAACATCATCGTCTTCTTCCATTTTTTCCAACAATTTTTCAACCTCGGCTTGTTGTTCAGTGGTTAATTTTTTAGTGACTTGCGGGATGTATTCAAAACCCGAAGATAAAATTTCCAGTTTATTTCCCTCCAAATATTTTTGGATATTACCATATTCTTCAAAAGGCGCATAAATCAAAATACCATCTTCGTCTTCAAAAATTTCTTCAACATTAAAATCTATAAGTTCTAACTCTAGGTCTTCCAAATCCATAGGCAAATTTTCTTTGTTTATTCGAAAATTACACACATGGTCAAACATAAATATCACCGAACCCGAAGTGCCGAGCGTTCCGTTATATTTATTAAAGTAACTGCGAACATTACCCACTGTCCGGTTATTATTATCCGTAGCGGTTTCAACCAACACGGCTATCCCATGCGGGGCATAACCTTCATATAATACGGTTTTGTAACCCGCTGTATCCTTATCAGAAGCTTTTTTAATGGCACGTTCAATATTGTCTTTGGGCATATTTGCCGCCTTGGCATTTTGTATGGCTGCACGTAAGCGGGCATTGGTGTCCGGATTTGGTCCACCTTCTTTTACTGCCATGGATATTTCGCGACCTATTTTGGTAAAGGTCTTTGCCATGGTTGCCCAACGTTTAAACTTTCTTGCTTTTCTAAATTCAAATGCTCTTCCCATATTTTGGTTATTTGATAATATTGATGATTCGGTTATTTGTTTGTCATTTTGGACGCAGAGAGAAATCCCATTACTAATATAGGCGTTGACCGCTACATATTGCGCACTTTCTTACTTATCACTAATGGTTAATCTCTCCTAGTTTTTCCGGTTCATGTTTATATTTGAACAAAATAGCGAATAATATGGCAATTACCAAAGCATACAGCGCAAATACAAACCAGATATTTTGCCAATCTCTAACGCCGTTATTGGTAAAATGGTCTATAATAACACCACTTCCATAAGCCCCCAACATGGCTCCTAAACCATTGGTCATAATCATAAATAAACCTTGTGCCGAAGCCCTGATTTTCGGATTGGTTTCTTGTTCTACAAACAAAGAACCCGAAATATTGAAAAAATCGAATGCCATACCATAGACAATCATAGACAAAATAATAGCCACGGCACCAATACCTACCGGACTGCCGACGCCGAATAAGCCAAACCTTAAAAACCAAGCCAACATGCTCATTATCATGACTTTTTTAATACCGAAACGTTTTAGAAAGAATGGTATGGTTAAAATAAAAATGGTTTCGGAAATCTGTGATAATGACATCACAAAACCATTATGTTTTACAATAATACTATCTTTAAATAGCGAATTATTGCCAAAATCGTGCAAAAAAGCTTCCCCCCACATATTGGTGATTTGCAAAGCAGCGCCTAACAGCATGGAAAAAATAAAGAAAATAGCCATTTTTTTATCTTTAAACAGCACAAAAGCATCTAAGCCCAAAGCTTGAGTTAAAGATTTCTTACCGGCTTCCTTCTCCAGCGGACAATCGGGTAAAGTGAATGTATATAAACCCAATAAAACCGAAGCAACTGCTGCAAAATAAAATTGTTTTTCATTGATACCCCAGCCAAACAAATCCGTTATCCAAGTTGCTAAAATAAATCCGATGGTCCCCCAAACTCTTATTGGTGGAAAGGTTTTAACAACATCATAATCATTACGTTCTAAAATACAATAAGATATGGTATTGTCCAAGGCAATAGTGGGCATATACAACATCAAATATAACAAGGTATACAAATATACGCCGTTAAAATCTGTTTGTTGGGCTAAAAAATACAACAAAACACCTCCTAAAATATGAAGAAGGGCAAACAATTTATTAGGGCCCAACCATTTGTCGGCTATAATCCCCATAATGCCGGGCATAATCAAAGAGGCTAACCCCAAAGTCATAAATACCGCCCCTATTTGTGTGCCGCTGAAATGTAAAGTGGCAAACATATATTTGCCAAAAGACAACAGCCAGGCACCAAATACAAAAAATTCTAAAAAATTGAGTATGGTCAATTTAAATTTTATGCTATTCATAGTCTTTATTTTGGTTGAACAAACTTACAATTTTACGTGTTAATAGCCAAAAATGATTTTAACATCTTTGTATAATCAAATATTATCTTGATATTAAGACCTGCTAGGTTTTGGAAACCTGGTAGGTCTTTGAGAGTTTTTTAATCTAGTGTCATGTCAAGTGTATTATGACGCATAAGCCGAAGCGGTGTACTGAGCTTGCCAAAGTATTATTTTTGTGGAGAGCAAGGCATAAAATTTTCAGCATAGCCGTATCTATGGTTAAAATTTTTAACGCAGCTATCTGCAAAAAGAACGAGTGCTTGGTATGACAATAATATGCTTGACAGGACACTAGTATAGCTGACAGTTTTCAAAATCTAATAGGTTTTTATTTTCCTTACTTACACAGAGCTGTATATTTTATAGTTAATAGAGAATATTATTGCACAAAGGTGCCTATCCGTTCTCCCTTAACAACTTTTAATAAATTCCCTTTTGTATTCATATCAAAAACCAATATAGGCAGACGATTATCTTTTGCTAATGCAAAAGCCGTGCTATCCATAATTTTAAGTCCTTTTTGCAAGGCTTCATCATAAGAAATTTTATCAAACTTCACCGCATCGTGATGTTTTTCCGGATCTTTGTCGTAAATACCATCTACACGTGTGCCTTTTAAAATCACATCGGCATCAATCTCCAATGCTCTTAAAACTGCGCCGGTATCGGTTGTAAAAAACGGATTGCCGGTCCCACCGGAAAAAATCACAATTTTTCCGTTGGATAAGGCTTGCTTGGCTTTAAGCGGATGAACCTCATCGGCTACTTTGTCTATTTTTAAGCCGCTTAACAGTTCCGCATTAATGCCGTTTTGCAACAACACACTTTGCAATGCCATACCGTTAATAACCGTTGCCAGCATGCCCATAAAGTCACCTTGTGTGCGGTTCATCTGTTTGCCGGCTTCCGACAAACCTCTAAAAATATTACCACCACCGATAACCAAACCAATTTCAACTCCTTTGTCATAAATAGTTTTGATTTCTTGTACAAATTCATCGACTTTGCCGGGATCAATACCGTAAGTTTTGTTCCCCATCAGCGATTCGCCACTGAGCTTTAGAAGTATTCTGTTGTATTTCATTAATATTTTATTTAATTTTTAAAAATAATAGGATCTACAAAATATGCACTTGTTTGAACGGCGTCAGATTTGACAACCCACGACTCTCGTTTAAATATTTTATTCAAACTTAATATGTTGAATTTCAACAACTAATTTTCAATTACAAGCAATTACTGTTATGTTTCTGTTATTATAAATTCTTGAACAATTTTTTTATTGTATGCTTTCCAACCGCCCCGAAAATCTCTCGCCGATATTTGTATATAGTCTTTCATTCTTTTAGAGTTTAATTGTTTTAGTAAATAGTCATAATCGCCATCATATTTAATGCAATAACCTGAATAGAATGTGGCCTCTTCATATTCCGACAAAATAAAATTGGGCTCTTTGTTCATAGGTGAAAAGAGAATTTTTTTTCCGAAAGTCGTATCCAAACCTTGGGTTCGTCCGAAGGCATACCAAGCTACCGGATTGGGTTTGCCGTTATCTCTTTTGTCAAGCATCGGTTTGACTTTTAACAAATAATTATAAGCTAACGGATATTTGTCTTTCATTTCGTTTTCAGGTATAATTTGATGTTTACCGCTGAGCTTTTTATAAGGGAACAAAACGTATTTTTTTATGGGTTCCTTCCCGTTTTTTAAGGTAGAAGCTTTGATAATAGGCTTTAAAATGTCTCTTTCAATTTTAACAATTCCGTTATATTTGGAGTGTAAAAAAATATATGCTCCTTCCTTTTTTACAATAGGCATCATAAAAATTTTATCAGCCAGAGTTGTAATACCAACATGTATTTTGGCTATATCGCCAAGTCGCTTACCTTTGATGATTTGGCTTGGTTTTAAAGTGAGCTGCCAAAATTTTTTGCCTTTTAACTCTGAAAAATCAATTGTTCTAGCTTCAAAATTAGTTTTATCCTTAGCTTGTTGATATAAAAAATTATGGTGTTTTTTCTTGTCAAAAACAACTATGGCACTATAAGTTGTCGCATCATCAAAAAGTTGAATGTGCTTGTAATTCGTAATTTGAATCAAGTTTTGTCTGGCTTCAAAATATTGTCGTAAATTTCTTGCCGCATCGGTATGAAAAAAAGTATTGGGCGTAATATATCCGGCTATTCCGGTATCTTTTAGCAAGTTTAAAGCCAATTCGTAAAAGGCAATAAAAATATCCGTTGACCCTGATTGACAAAATTGGTAATGTTTTTGGATAAATTGCCGATCATTTTCATCAAGATGTTGTATCCTAATGTAAGGTGGATTGCCAACAACAAAGTCAAATTTTTCCACCGGTTGGGGAGTATAAGATACATCTCGATTCATGTTTGTGCCTTTATGAAGGGCATTGGTAACGGAAATATGCCAATTTACAATAACATTATAAGGTTTTATCAGCCGATTTAATTTTTTAATAGCTTCCTCAACGGCGTAAGGGTCAGTATCCCAGCCGTAAACGTATTGTAAATTTTCGGACAATTTGTCTTTTGGTGAAAATTTGATAATTCTTGCGACGATTTTTTCTAAAAATCGACCATCTCCGCAAGCCGGATCTATGATCTTTTTTCCTAAAATATGGGGAGAGTTATAGCCCACATCATCAAGGATTTTATCCACAATAAAATATGGCGTGAATATTTGTCCTGTCAGTTTTTCCTTGGTATATGCTTTTACTAATGAAGCCATTATCTTAAAAATAATTTTTTAAAACCCGGTGTGTTTTGTATTTCCCCGTTTAAAAAGGGAGTTTTGATATCTTTAAAAAAAATTTCATAAGTATCTTCATAAAAGGTAAAGTAAGTTTTATCTGCTCTAATTCTTTTGGTCCCTTTCTTGTATAAAATCCCTATTTTACCCGAGGTGATATCCTCTTTTTTTACATAGCCTAATATCGAGGCTATGGTTTGCCGGCGATTATTATGCAAGCTGATGCAATAGTAATATTCTGTTAAACTATCGGTTCTGTGAATATTTCGTGCAGGAATATTTAAGACATAATTTTGATAAAAAACATTTGATTTGCGGTGCATGGTTTTGACATCAACATTCATTTTGGTATCATTTATAACAAGGGCAAAATCCTTTCCAAAATCTTGTCCGTCAATAGCTCCGAAAGACCGGGTTGGTCTGGGAAGTTGATATAAATCCGCAAAAACAATTTCACCAATTGTCCCCGTCATTCTTAGAGTTTTGGTTTTTTCTTTCTTATTTTTATCCCAAATATTAGCAACAGGATGATATTTTAAAGAATACGCTACCAGTTCTTGGGCATATACTATTTGTTCTTTGGTAACAAATACTGAAAAATAAAATTCATTTTCCATAAAATTTTCTCTTTATGCCAAGTTTCATTAAAAATTCTTTGAGATAAAACGCGTTTTTCAATGCCATTTTTGATGATTTTATAAAACAGAAAATTGTTTTTATAACCATCATCAAGGACTTTTCTATATTTTTCTTTCATTCATTAAATAACGTATTACTTGCAAAGTTAAAGTATTTTAATCATTTTACATAATGGCGAAAAACCAAGAGCTAAAAGGTCTATTTAACCGAAATCTCTAATTTTTTTCATCAAAGCCTTTACTTTTTTTTGCTCTATTGCATTGGCCCAAAAACCATCCTTTTTAAAATAAGAACCGATAATCAAAGCATCGGCAATTGCCCAATAATCCAAGATATTTTCTAAATTAACTCCCGACCCGACCAAAACCGGCAAATTCGTTGTGTTTTTGACTTTTTTTAGCTCATTTAAGTCAGCTGTATCACCGGTATGCATACCGGTTATAATTAAGCCGTCGGATAAGAAAAATTCGGCGGCATGAGCTATTTCGGTTATATCCAAGTCTGATGTCAGCGCATGTGAGCTGTGTTTCTTCTTTATATCGGTAAAAATGGCGATATGTTCTGCGCCTAAATTTTTACGATAGCGGAGCAATTCGGCTGCTTGACTGTCAATATAACCTTCATCAGCCAAATGTCCATATACAAAGCCTTCGGCTCTAATAAAATCGGCACCGGCACTGTGGGCGGCAGCCAAGGCAGCTTTGTTGGCACCGGCTAGAATTTGAATACCCAAAGGCAAGCCGGTTTCTTGCTTGATTAAATATGCAGTAAGCGCCATTAAACTACTGATTTCATGCCCGACATCGTTTTTGGTATAAGGTACATCATGCATGTTTTCAATCATTAATGCATCGATGCCGGCTTGTTGGTAAATACGGGCTTCGTCAAGGGCTTTTTGAATGATTTGAGCAACATTGCCGGTGTATTTCGGTGTGCCGGGCAAAGCTTGCAAATGAATCATCCCGATAACAACTTTGCGATTTCCGAATATTTTTTGAAATTTGGGTGTCATTATTTGATTTTTATCTTGTAAATTTATCAAATATTTTAAAACCGATGTCTAACCAAACAAAAATTACCGTTTTTGGCGCAGCCAATGTCGATATTACAGGATTTCCGGACAACCCGTTGGTCTATAACGATGCTAATATCGGAAGCATGAAAACCACAGCCGGCGGTGTAGGACGGAATATTGCAGAAAACCTCAAACATTTGGATTTTGAAGTGGAACTTATCAGCATTTTCGGCGATGATCCGTTGAGCGATTTTCTGATAAAAGATTGTCAAAAAAAAGATTTGACAATTCAGCGAAGTTTGTTCCTAAAAAATAGGGCCGCTTCTACATTTTTGGCTATTCTTGACCATCAAAACGATTTGGCAGTCGGCATATCTGCCATGCAACTATACGATGAAATAGACGCCAATTTGTTTGTAGCTAATTTGCCGGAAAAAATCGATTCGGAATACATCGTTTTGGAAACCAATTTGTCAGAAGAAATCTTACAGCAAATTGTTCATAAATATTCCGGTAAAAAATTTGTCTTGGATACCGTTTCGGGCAAAAAAGCCCTTCGGGCTACATCCGTTTTGAAGCATTTACATATACTAAAAACCAATCTTTTAGAAGCCGAGACCATGAGCGGAATCAAAGTGCAAAGTGACAATGATTTAAAAAATCTGGTCACTTATTTTTTAGCAAAAGGCGTTACAAAAGTATTTATAACATTGGGAAAGAAAGGCGTCATTTACGGCACTCATAATTTGATAAAAAAACAAAGCCCTGTTAAAGCAAAAATTGTTAATACCATTGGTGCCGGCGATGCTTTTGTGGCAGGTTTAATCTATGCCGATGCACAACAAAAAAGCCTTGATGAAATGGCTACTTACGGCATGCGTATGGCAGCATTGACGGTCAGTCATTCCGAAGCCGTCAATCCGGATATCAGAACGGAA
This sequence comes from Flavobacteriales bacterium, assembly GCA_027031025.1. Taxonomy (GTDB): domain Bacteria; phylum Bacteroidota; class Bacteroidia; order Flavobacteriales; family Flavobacteriaceae; genus WGBX01. Next base: position 17,809 of record JALVEJ010000239.1, read on the forward strand.
ATGTTAAAAAATCATCATGAATAACCCGGGCGTCAATGCCAAAAAAGAAGACATCAAGAGAAATCCGGTTTTTTATACTATTTTATGTAAATTAGCGTTTTATAACATTAAGGCTTTCCAAATTTGCCGGAACTTAAATTCAATATAATGAACAGAAAATTTTTTTTCGCTGCTTTTTGGTTGTTTAGTTTAGCATTCATATTGATGCGCTGTTCGACGCAACGCAATAATTTTGTCAACAGAAATTTACACGAATTGTCTACCAAATACAACGTTTTGTTTAACGGCGAAGAGGCTTTAAATGAAGAAGTCAGAAATATTCAAGACAATTATCATGACAATTTTTTTGAAATACTGCCCGTAGAGCGTTTCAATGCCGAATACGTTATTAATTTACCCGGGCAAAAAAACACCAATGCTAACTTGGAACGTGCCGAAGAAAAAGCCGTGAAAGCCATTCAGAAACACTCTATGGAAATACGCGGTGTGCAAGAAAACAATCAAATTGACAAAGCTTATTTGTTGCTCGGCAAAAGCCGGTACTATCAAAAACGTTTTATGGCGGCACTCGATGCCTTTAATTATGAACTGGACAACGATTTCAAATCGGATATTCGACCACTTTTTAAATTATGGAAAGAAAAAACCAATATCCGGATGGAAAATTATGCGCCGGCCATACGCAATTTAAAATTTCTTGCCCGCCAAAAAAACACCCCACAAGATGTCAAATCAGAAGCTTATGCCTATGCCGGTCAGGCTTTGATACATCTTGATAGCTTGCGACTGGCTGCCGAAAGTTTACAAAAAGCCGCTGCCTTGGCAAAAGACAAGGAACACAAAGCCCGGTATAATTTTATTACGGCACAATTGCTCGACAAAATTCAATTGCGCGACTCAGCAATCACACTTTTAAAACAAATAGAAGCACAAAAACGCCCCCGAAAATACCGAATTCAAGCCGAACTATACCGCTATCATTTGTCATTGGACAAAACTGAACAGCATCCGGCAATGCTCCAATCGCTTTACACCAAACTCAAGCGCTATGAATTTCACAAATTTTATCCGTATATCAACTACGAAATCGGGGAGATTTTTCATCATGAAGACAGCTTAAAAACAGCCATTGCATACTACACCAAAGCCGCTCGTTCGCAAGATAAAATACTAAAAGAAAAAGCTTACGAACAAATGGCTAACATAGGCTTTCAAAAGAAAGACTACGTAATGGCGGGGGCTTATTTGGACAGCTTATTGCAAGTGATGCCCAAAGAAACTTTAAAATATCTTAAAACCCAACACAAACGTAACAATATCGATGATATTATTGTATTGGAAAAACTCATCAAGCGTAACGACAGTATAATGACTTTGGTAAAAGCCGACAGTTTGACACGGGTAAAGTTGATTCAAGACTATATTGACCAATTGCGACAAAAAGAGGCGGAAGAGATGCAAAAACAAGCCTCACAAACCAACTTTTCACAAGTCAAACCCAAGTATACGAGCTTTTATTTTTACAACAACGCCTTAGTAGAAAAAGGTAAAGCTTATTTTGACAAAACCTGGGGCAAAATGAGCCTTGCCGATATGTGGCGATTAAAAAATAAAATGAGTATTGACGATGAAGAATTTACCGAAGATGAAGCATCTCAAACAGAAGACGAGCAAACGGAACAAAAAGACGAAAATTTGCCCGAAAAATATCAAGTTGGTTTTTATTATAAACAAATTCCCGTCGATCCTAAAAAAATAGATAGCATACTGGGCGATTTGAACTATGCACATTATCAAGCCGGCATGATTTATTATGAAAAATTTAAGGAGTTAGATAAAGCCAAAGAACATTTGGAAACCATGTTGGCTTCCAATCCGAAACCCGAACTGATACCACCGGCCAAATACAATCTGTATAAAGTCTATAAAGATTTGGGCAAAAATCTTCTTGCCGAACATTTAGCTCAAGAAATAGTTGAAAAATATCCGCAAAGCATATATGCAGAAATGATTCAAAATCCGGGAAAAATATCCGAGCGTTCTAATAAAGCATTTCAACAAGCATACGAAAAACTCTACCGGCTTTATACAGCTCAAAAATATGACAGCCTGCTGCAAACCTCCGAACCTTTGTTGCTCAAATTTAGTTTTCACCCGGAGTTGGGTAAAATAGAATTATTGCGTGCAACAGCCATAGCTCGAAGTCAAGGCTTGGCCGCCTACGAAAAAGCTTTGCAAAATATCATCTTAAAATATCCGAAAAGTCCCTACGAAGTAGAAGCCAAAAAACGTATGGAATTGGTCAATAAATACAAGAAAAAAGTGTATACCAATGCCAAATCCGATTCATATAAATTAGTCATTCCTTACGATATTTTCAAGCCAGAAGTTGACAATTTCATCAATTGTATTCAAAAGCTTATTGTAGAAAATAAAAGCACGCATTTGCACATTTCAAAAGATCCGTTTACGGGCAAACAATCTTTTGTAGTGGTGCACAATTTTTTTAGTCCGCAATCAGCCGAATATTTTGCCGATTTGCTCAAAAAAAGTGCTTGTGCGCCTCGTGATTATTTTGTAATTTCGTCGGACAATTACAAAACGCTGCAACTCACGAAAAAGTTAGATGCGTATAGAGATTTTCTCAATAAAAACACAAAAAATCAATCGGAAACAAACAAACAAAACCCATAAAATTATGTTTGCAGAAAAGAAAAAACATACCGCTGAATTTTCTAAATTACCCAATCATATAGGTGCTACTACTAAAATAAAAGGCGATATAACTTCACAAGAAGATTTTAGAATTGATGGTCATTTTGAGGGCAACTTAACGACAACTTCAAAAATTGTATTAGGTGAAAAGGGTGTTTTAGACGGCAATATCAAGTGTGGCAATGCCGAGATATTAGGAAAAGTTACGGGAGATTTGATAGTAGATAATCTATTAAGTATTAAATCAACTGCCCAGATTGACGGCAATGTGGTTACGGGTAAACTGGCAATAGAACCGGGGGCTGTTTTCAATGCCACTTGTCAAATGAAAGGCGCTCAAACTATAAAAAATGCGACTGCCAAAACCAAATAATACACGCAAATTTTTACAATTTACATCAATCCCCTTTGAGATGTTTCTGATTATTTTTGGAGGATACAAGCTAGGAACATGGCTTGATGTCAAATATCCGAATGCACAAAATTTGTATTTGATTATAGCCACTTTGACCGGCGTGTTTGTATCCATGTTTTACATAATGTGGCGTGTCAGAAAATTAACCAAATGAAACACAAACAGTTATTCTTATATATTTCCGTTATCATTGCTTTTGTGGTTATTTATTTTTTAAATAATCTGTTTATAGAAATTTTTTGTGTCAAAAAACCGGATTTTGTTTGGCGGTTTTACTATTTTATTTCGGCCGTTTCCGCATTGATGATTTTCAGTCTTATCGTGGTGCAATATTTGAACAAACGATATACCGGTTATACTTTTTTAGCGTGGACCTTCATAAAATTGATGCTGGTAATGGGTTATTTTTTGGTATTTGTGTTCCAACCGGGCATTCATTTAAGTTATAATATTTTGTATGCCATTGTCAGTTTGTATCTAATGTATCTACTCTACGAAGTAGCTTTTACTATTTTTTTGATGAAAGCAAAATCTGCCGGTTGATATGAAATTTTTTAGGCACTATATTGTTTCGTGTGGATAACACCAAATCTTTTTGAACTATTTATATTTAAAAGTTGGCATAGAGGCATTTTTTTAACCATTAAGAAATTAAGAACATTAAGCAGGAAAATTTTTTAATCATCATATAATTCAGCAACAAAATCTGGTTTTAAAATAACATATTTGAACACTAAGTCTTCGTCATTTCCACCGCAAACTCTCGACCAAATGCTTAATATCTTTTTGTAGATATTTCACTGCAGGCATAATGGAATCGTAATTGGGTTGGGCATAAAAATACAAGGAACCATCCAAAAAATGTTTGATGCTGTCGGTAGCATGAAACTGTATTTGCGAAGCAGCATTACCGGTGACTTGATTGATAGTGGCGTAAACGCTGTCTTTCTCATTGATGTAATCGTGGGTAATGATTTCATCGGCTTTGACGGTGTGCTCGTAGGTAAATTTTTCGGCATCTCGCAACAAAGCTTCCAAATTATTGTCAATTTGGTTATAAGTCAAATAGATTTTGGCTTTCATAGCCGGATAGACTAAATTGATTTTTTTACCGGAAACCCGTTCTATCTTGGCAAGATTGGATTTTTCGATACTAAAATGCTCAAAATCAACCTTTTGATAATATGCTTGCGGATATTCCAAACGCAATTGTGCTTTGGGTTTAGGCAAAATTTCTTCGTTAGAACAAGCCGTTAACCAACTTATACTCAGAATGATAAGCAAAAATCTAAATAAATAATATGTTTGTTTACCTTGCATTATCAATTAAAAAGCAGCATTGCCCGGATAGCGCGGGTAAGGAATCACATCGCGGATATTACTCATGCCGGTTACAAATTGGACCATGCGTTCAAAACCCAAACCGAAACCGCTGTGAACCGCCGTCCCGAAGCGACGCGTATCGATATACCAATACAATTCTTCTTGGTCGATGCCTAAATCTTTCATTTTTTGTAATAAAACATCTAAACGTTCTTCCCGTTGCGACCCTCCGATGATTTCTCCGATACCGGGAAATAAAACATCCATGGCACGAACGGTTTTTTCATCGTCGTTAAGGCGCATATAAAACGCTTTGATTTTGGCAGGATAATCATAAATAATCACCGGACTTTTAAAATGCTTTTCAACCAAGTAGCGTTCGTGTTCGCTTTGTAAATCGACGCCCCACTCGACCGGAAATTTGAATTTTTTCTTTTTGAAAGGTTTAGAGTTTCGCAAAATTTCAATAGCTTCTGTGTAGCTTAATCGGATGAAGTTGTTATCTAGAACAAATTGTAACTTTTCAATCAATGCCAATTCGCTGCGTTGGGCTTGCGGTTTTTGTTTTTCTTCATTTTTCAAACGCATTTCCAAATATTGCAAATCTTCATAATTTTTATCCAAAACGGCTTTGATAATGTATTTGACAAAACTTTCGGCTAAATCCATATCGCCGTGCAAGTCCATAAAAGCCACTTCGGGTTCTATCATCCAAAACTCTGCCAAATGCCGAGTGGTATTAGAATTTTCGGCTCTAAAAGTCGGTCCGAAAGTATAAACTTTGCCCAGTGCCATGGCGTAAGTTTCAGCTTCTAACTGTCCGGAAACAGTCAAATTGGTTTTGCGTCCGAAAAAATCTTTTTTATAGTCTATTTCCCCGGCATCGTTACGTGGTGGCTGCGCAGGATCAAGTGTCGTTACTTGAAACATTTCACCTGCACCTTCGGCATCAGCGCCTGTAATAATCGGCGTATTGACGTAGAGAAAATCATTTTCTTGAAAATATTGATGCACGGCAAAAGCCAGTGTGTTACGCACCCGCATAATAGCCCCGAACAAGGTAGTGCGTGGTCGCAAATGGGCTTTTTCGCGGAGGAATTCCAAACTGTGACGCTTGGGTTGAATGGGAAATTTTTCCGGATCGGATTCGCCCAAAATTTCCAATTGGTTAACTAAAACTTCTACTTTTTGTCCTTTACCCAAACTTTCGACCAATTCGCCTTTGGCATGGATAGCCGCACCGGTATTGATTTTTTTACGCAGCGTTTCGTCAAAATTGTCAGGGTCAATGACCAATTGTAAATTTTGAATGGTTGACCCGTCATTGACGGCAATAAAACGGTCATTTCTAAATGTTTTGACCCAAGCTTTGACTTCAACCGGTTGGTTAAGTTGTTCGGAATTTATAATCTGTTTGATGGTTTTCATAGATAAATGTTCTACTGCGTCAACAATGTATTGACTATTTATTTAGGCGCAAATTTAATCAAATTAGTTGAAGCTTGAAAGTATTAAATTTATGACTGGTCAAAAAAATCATAACAAAACACTGAAAATTTAAATATCGAATATAGATTAACAAATGCCGAATGATGAAGTGACTTGTCCAGAAATAGATTGTCTCGAAAAGTCAACAAAAATCAGGACAAGACAAACATGCAATTCCACACTCACAGCAGGAACAGGGCAAACGCACTATAAAAAAATTAAAATATTTCTTTTAGCCCCATAGGGGCGTCCTGTTTGTAGAACATAATACCATTACAATTCGATAAAGCCCCATAGGGGCGACCT
>JALVEJ010000240.1 GCA_027031025.1 Flavobacteriales bacterium
GTTCAGGGGGCCAAAGGACACATCCTCTATGACAGAGGGAGAAAAGAGCTGGTCGTCTGGATCTTGAAAAAGAAGGCCTATCCTCTTTCGCGGGCCTGAAAAATCCTTTTCTGTTATGCACCTTTTTCCAAAAAGTTCAACTTCTCCTGAAAAGGGACTAAGGAGGCCTAAGATTATGTAAAAAAGGGTGGTCTTGCCAGCACCGTTTCCGCCCAAAAGCGCAATTTTTTCGCCCTCATCCACCTTGAAATCAAGATTTGACAAGACAAGGCCGCAGTTTGGATAGCCAAAGGATATATTTTTTAGATCTATGAGAGCTTGTGAAACAGTCGCAGTTCTCTGGCCCGTCGCACACTGAGCAGATACTGGATAATTTGCATGGACACGAACTCCGAAAAAATTTTAAGGCAAAAATATGCTGCATCTGTCAATGTACAGGAGACGCCAATATACATTAGACAGCCGCGAAAACCTCAGGAATCACCATTATGGCAGCTTCTGAATGAACATTTCCGTCATCTTGTATCAGAATATAAAGATTGTTTCAATTACCCGGCAGGCAATATCCGAGGTTCTTCAAAATTTTTCACAGTGCGGTAATCTTAAGCAGGGTTTCACAGGTTCCGATATCCTGACTATTTCATTTTACTGCCACTATGTGTCAGGTCTCAGCATGATGTTTCCTAGCAAATACCTTGAACAAATTGGGCTCTGGGAAAAATCACGCCCGCCTCCTAATGGCATACAAACTTTCCAGGATGTCAATAAGGAACCTTTGGACGAGGGATGCCTAGCAATGAAGAATCATTTCATACTTTAAAATAAAAAAAACCGGACTCTAATACCCAAAAATAGAAGGCCGCTCTTGTTTTGTCAATTTAGGGCGCTCATGCCTTATATAAAGCTATTTTCCACTGATAGCACTTACTGATACTGTTTTTCTTATTGACAGAAACAAGATGGCGCGTATAGTTAAAATATGGCTGAAACTTGGTGGAGAAACGAAAATTTTTCCTGCACTGCATCAATTACTGAAAAGCAATTCCCTATCACCTTTATTTAAATAATAGGAGGAGGAAAGGTGAAGAGGAGTAGGCTTGGATGTCTGTTTGTATTCCTTTTTATGTTTTTTATATCGGATTATTCTTATGCTTTGTTGATTTCACCCTATGCCGGATATATTTCAATTCATGACTATGCCAAAATTGGCACTATAGCTGATTATAGCTCCTCCAATGGTGGGCAGCATAATTTTACAAACAGCTCTTTGCATAGAAGCATTTACGCGCAGGCCATTATGAATGGGGGACGTCTCCGCGTGGGCAGTAGAGTGGATGCTGGTTGGCTGGACAACGCGCATGGAAATGTATCTATTTACCAGTATTTCTTTGGAGGAAATTATAATTATTCAAATCCAATTTCCAAAAAACTTAGGAGCCATGCTTATTGGTATTATGATTTTACCCTTTCTTCTCCCGCAGTTTTCTCAATGGATTATAATAACAGGTATCGTACAGGGATTCCATGGAGTTGGATGATCCCCTACAGACTGTATATTGACCTGCGTGACGTTAATGGTCATTGGGTTCGGGTTGGAGGTGCGGATTTTTGGAAAGAGCAAAACAAAAAGTATCAGACGCTGTTGGATAACGCAGGCCGTTATAGGATTTCCTTGGCTACATATATCAAAGGTTCAACGCTTTCGAATAATAAACTCTACGGCAAAAGATTAGGCGATTTCGACTGGAAATTAGAGGATGCCCCTGCGCCTGTGCCCGAGCCTGCGTCCGGGTTACTTGTTTTGTTAGGGCTTTCGTTTATCTTCAGAAACAGAAAGAAGAGATAAGGACTCTGACTTGCCACGGACCTCCAGGTGTATATGCGGCGATTGTTTTTAAGAGTGCGCGCGGGGGAATATTGTAACGCGCCCCTGAGAATTGTCCGGGCCGCTTCAGGTTGAGCGCCTCAATAATTCTGATAACTGCTATTTCCTTTTAATTGTCCGGAAAGCAATTTCTTATCATTTCATTTGAGAAGGCCCTGGGCT
>JALVEJ010000241.1 GCA_027031025.1 Flavobacteriales bacterium
CTATTAAATATATCACCCCTATGGAGTTCTTTATATATGAAGCCCGAAGGGCTGAAATTATTGTAATAAAACCATTAAAACAGAATCATAGAAACCCCGAAAGGGTGGCATTATTGTTTAAGGTATTATTTGTTACCCACCAAAATCGATATAGAGCCAAACAAAATAATTATTGAGCAGCACAAATTCGTCAGTTTCTCATTTCCTCAAATTTGAAGCAGAAATATAATTTGAAGTAAATGGCTATCATTTTATATAGGTCTCTATTGTCGTTTTGCCATTAAAGCCTCTATTTCTTCCACTGTAATCGGGATATTTTTCATCAAATTAACCGGTTCGCCTTCTTCTTGAATAACATAATCGTCTTCAATTCGAACCCCGATGCCTTCTTCGGGAATATAAATGCCGGGTTCAACGGTAAAGACCATGCCGGCTTGCATCGGTTCTTCCAGTATGCCGTAGTCATGCGTGTCCAATCCCATGTGATGAGAAGTGCCATGCATGAAATATTTTTTGTAAGCAGGCCAATCAGGGTTTTCGTTTTTGATATCTTCTTCAGTCAATAAGCCGAGTTTGATGAGTTCCCTTTCCATGATTCTCCCGACTTTATCTTGGTATTCCGCCCAGATAACACCGGGTTTTAACATTTTGGCAGCCGCATCTTTGACGCGTAAAACTGCCTCGTAAACTTCTTTTTGACGCGGCGAAAATTTGCCGTTTGCCGGTACGCATCGGGTCATATCCGAAGACCAGTTGCCGTATTCGGCACCAACATCGAGCAGAATTAAATCGCCGTCTTTAATTTCGGCATCATTTTGTATATAATGCAACACATTGGCATTAGGACCAGTAGCTATTATAGGTGTATAGGCAAAACCGCGAGAACCACGACGCAAAAATTCGTGAGCAAATTCGGCTTCTAATTCATATTCTTTCATACCGGGACGCACTTTGTCCAAAACCCGTCTGAATCCCGCTTCGGTGATGTTGCAAGCTTTTTGTATTTGGGCTATTTCTTCGGGTTCTTTCACACTACGCAAGCGTTGTAAAATAGGATTACTTCGCTCAAATTGATGTCCGGGGAACAGGGCTTTGGCTTTTTTGATAAAGCGATCTTCACGGGTTTCCACTTCGGTTGACGCACGGTAATGTTCATTGGTATTGATATAAATATTTTCTGCTTGAAAAGCTAATTTTTTTAGTAGCGCATCAAAATCTTGCAACCAATGAACATTTTTGATTCCGGTAAGTTCAGTTGCTTTTTCTTTGGTCAATTTTTCGCCCTCCCAAACTTTGATATGGTCATTGGTCTCTTTTAAAAATAGAATTTCACGATTGTTAGGGTCAGGCGCATCCGGAAACAAAAGCAAAATACTTTCTTCTTGATCGACACCGGTCAAATAAAAAATGTCACGGTGTTGGGCAAAAGGCAGGGTGCTATCGGCACTTACCGGATAAATATCATTGGAATTAAAAACCGCAATGGATTTGGGTTTCATCTGCGCCATAAATTTTTGACGATTTTTTTTATATAAACTTGCGGGAAGCGGTTCGTATCTCATAATATTACTTTTTTTGTTGCCTAAAATTACGCTTTTTTCTGTAATTCAATGATGATTTTTTTAAACTTTATCCAATACAAAAAAATAGCGGCTCAATGTTGTTTTGTATGGGTAATAATAAATCAGGTTCAAAACCATGTAATCATGGCGATTTTATTTTCAAATTATTTCACCCCTTCGGGGTTTATGATTTTTAACATCATAAATTTTCTATAATAATGTCACCCCTTCGGGGTTCAATAGTGTGTTTTTTATTGTTTTATCTATATATCACCCCTATGGAGTTCTTTATATATGAAGCCCGAAGGGCTGAAATTATTGTAATAAAACCATTAAAACAGAATCATAGAAACCCCGAAGGGGTGGCATTATTGTTTAAGGTATTATTTGTTACCCACCAAAATCGATATAGAACCAAAATAGCTAACACATTCAATATTGTTCAATATGTTTTTCCCATGATTTTTTGCAACATTAAGAATTTATTATTAATAGAATTCTAAAACCTACTATTCTACTATCTTTGTTTACTTAAATTGATAATGTTTTTGAATTTTGAAAAATTATTATTTATCCGAATATTTTTTTAAAAACCCAAGCAGGACCTATCAATAAAAATTGCAAATCTTTAAAAAATGACGGTTTTTTACCTTCAACTTTATGTCCGTAAAATTGTCCTATCCATGCCAATATGAAGATGCTTAAACTTACATAAAACAGATTGAAATGTAAGGATATATAATAATTAACCAACAAGGCAAATATAGAAAACAACAACATTCTTATAAATGTTTTTACGGATAATTTCCAATAAAAAGCCAAAATCGGAATTAAAACCAGCATAGCCCAATCAATCCTAAAATTGTTTATAGGAAGCAGCTTGTTTAAAATTTCTGCATTGATAGACATCAGCAAGCCGACAATACTGATATAAATTAAAGGCACACATATATAATGTATGCGTTGGTTAACCGGATTTTGATGGCTTTCGGCATACTCGCTGAACCAAGTTTTTTGTGTTTTCATACTTCTTATTTTAATTATTTTGCGCCCCTTCCACAATCCATTGTTTAATGGTATTGATTTGTGCCGCTGACAAACTACCGCCCAAAGGCATAGTGCTGCCATAAACTCCGGAACCATCAATTTTTTTATACAAAACCGAATTGTCTGGGTCACCGGGGACTACCCGTTTGGCAGCATAACCGGAGGCGTTGACATTAACCAGTTGGTTATAAGAATTGCCGGCAGTCAAGTCCAAATTACCGGAATTAGGATGACATTGAGTAGTGCAATTTTGATTAAAAATGGGTTGCACATCATTGGCAAAACTGACATTTTCCGGTTGTTGTGTATCGTCTACCGGTCCTTTGTCTTTTGAACAATTATACATAGTAATTGACAATAAAATAGTAAAGCTTAAAAAAGTTTTTTTCATGTTTGTATTTTTTTTAATTAACAGTTTGAAATTTAACAAGTTAAAAATATCTAACCAAATTGAATCCAAGCATAAAACCGTCTTTCGGGTAACGTAAGGTTGGATTAAAAAACAAGTTTTGTGATAAAATTCTGTCCGAATTGGTTATTGTTATTTGAAACACATGATTACCACTACTGGCTATTTCATAAGCCAAAGAAACCGGTATAGTCCGATGATGTGTATTTGGCATTATTTCCATATCAATAGCAGAGGTTAAGCCGGTTTTATAACGCAAACTTATAGGCACAGCTATGACATAAGCTTTTTCTTCCGGTTTTATGACATAAGGTGTTAGGTTACGCCAAATCAATTCTCCGGTTATTTGTGCAGAAAATTTAGAGCTAAATTTACGTGACACAATCAACTGCGTATCATAATATAAGCGATGGTAAAACTTGTATTCGAACAGACGCCCGTCATCAAAAGTAGCTTGACCGGAATATTGCGGCGCATTTTCAGTTGTAATGGCAATATTTTCATAAAATGCCACACTTACCGGAAATTTTTCGTCTTTGGTTTGCTTAAAAATGAGATATTTTCCACCGATATCATAAAATTTGCCGTATCGGGTGCGACCTATTTCGAACATTAAACGCTTATTGATCGGTATTTCAAAACTGAACCGGATATTGGAAGCCAAATCCAACCCGAAAAAGTTTTTTAACATATTTTCATCAAACTTCGTAGCCCCGAAACGGTGTTGAATGCCAAAGCCGAAGCCTTTGGTTTGGCGAATAAAAGTGGTTTTGGCATTGATCAACTGCGAAAATGAAAAGCTTTCTACTTCATTTACATCTTTCAAAACCTTATTTTTTCTATCCGGGCCGAGGTTATTTTTACCCAATTGTCTGATATATTTGACCACAGCCCAACGGTCTTCATCCGACAACATATTTTTATAGGAAGCCATTAAGCCACGTCCTTCTGTAATTTTCCAAAATATTTCACCATCGGTTTGTTGTTGCACTTTGGCAGAAGTTAAATTAGCCGGTGGTGGATTTAAAGTTTTCAGCATAACCGGATTGCCGGCGCCGTTTTCTCCGTGACAAGATACACATAATGATTTGAATATTTTTTGTCCTTTTTCTATAATTTCTGTTGTTTCACTCAAAGGGTTTTTCAACTGCCGGGCTTCATCAGGTGCTTGCCAATGATTTTGGGCTTGAAGATAAAAAAAACCGAAAACTAACAGAAAGATTAATAAAGTTTGTTTCATTTTCCCTGGTTTTGATTGAATTTCAAATATACATCAAAAAAGTCAAAATCATATTCAATTACTTAGAATGACATTATGTTAAATTTCAAATTTATAATTGCTTATGAATGGTAATACCAAAAACAACTATATATTAGTCCAATAAATCGTTTCTTTTTACCTGTATCTTCGTTAAAAATACTCGTTATAGCCGTAGCTATAACTACGTTTTTTGCCTTGATACAGAAAAAAAATATTCCAATTTATTTTGGACTAAAATACAATTCCTTTTGGTATAAAAAATATTCACTGCATAAACACCGTTTTATCTTTATCAACTTTAATATTAGCCTTCTTACCAAATATAATAACACGATTATCGACAATATGGCCTGCGGGAAAATCAAAAATCACCGGATAACCTTTGCCTTTAACGTGTTTTAAAATGATTTGCTTTACGGTTTCGCCTATATAATCATCATCTTTTTTGACACCGGTTCCCCCGATAATTAAACCTTTTAACCGGTCAAAATAGCCCGCATTTTTTAGAGCATATAACATCCGGTCATAGCTGTATGTATATTCACCCACATCTTCTAAAAAAAGAATTTTTCCCGCAGGATCAATCTGATACTTAGAACCCAACAAACTGACCAAAAGCGAAATATTACCTCCGACAACTACTCCACGAGCTTTTCCGAATATATTCAAACTATCCGAAGGCATCTCATAACGCAAAGCTCGACCGGTAAAAAAATCTTTTAAACTTTGAATGGCTTTGGCTCTTTCCGGTTTCGGATGTTCCAAACTAATAGGCATAATGGCATGAACCGATTGAAAGCCCTTTTGATGTAACAAACTGTGCAAAACCGTGATGTCAGAGAATCCGATGATCCATTTAGGATGTTTTTTAAACTTTGAAAAATCCAGACTATCGATAATGCGAACACTACCATAGCCCCCGCGAGCGCACCAAATTGCCTTGACAGACGGATCGTCTAATGCTTGTTGCAAATCAGTAAATCGAATGCTATCGGTACCCGCAAAAACATAGTTCTGACTGTAAAGATGCGGGGCATATTTTGGCACATAACCCCAGAGACGCAGTAGCGAATCCGCCCGTTGCATATAGCCCTTTTCTTCAAGCACATTACCGGCAGGCGCAATATATAATACGGTATCACCGGGTTTTAAATCGGGTGGCGCTATCCAATGCTGCACGGGTTTCAATGATTGAACCGGTAAACTTTTGCAACCCAGCATCAAAACCGGAAGTATGAGAATTAAATAGATAGATTTCATATCACTTCGTGCTGATTTAATCAATAATCTAAAAAATACAGGACCGAAACAACAAAAGCATATAAAATAGACGCCGCCACTACCCCTTTGAGTGGTTCATTTTCATTTCTATTGTTAAACACAAACAAAGGCAACAGATTAAATAATACGGCAATAGCGATAACTTGTGTTAACAAATGATCGGAAATTAATTGCTTAAAAGCAATATCCGCTTCCGTTTTTAAAGCCATCTTAGAATAAATCCAAAATCCGGCAACCGGCGTTATCAGCCCGATTAAAAATCCTTTAATAAAATTTGTATTCATAATGTTTGGTTATTTGATTCCGGTCACTTCGGTACACCACGCCTTCGTCGTGGCACTCAATGACCTACTTCGGTGACTTCAACACATCCCGATTAGCATTGGGACACTCAGTCCCCATTAATTCTGCTGCATAGGTCATTGAGTGTCCCCCCCCCCCACTTTTGTCGGGGAGATGTATCGAAATGACCGGTGTCGGTTGTCGCACTTCACACTTTTTCGCTTTCCTCTTTCATCTAACTAATTACTAAAACCGGCACTTTAACCTTGTGTCTTACAGAATCGATAGTGGTCCCGAACAATAAATCTTTCAACAATTTATGTCCGTGTGAACCCAAAACCAAGAGGTCTGCATCAAAGTCTTTCACAATTTCGGGAATGGCAATTTTCGGATTTCCAAATCCTATTTTTGTTGAAACGTTATAGCCCGCTTCTTTAATTGTATCAGCATATCTATCTAGTACATTTTGATCGCTTAATGCTTCAAAATCTGATGTGTCCTGTCCGTGATAAATAGCCGGTGCACTTTCAACAACGTGAATCAAAAGATATTGGCTATCGGATTTGCCTAATGCCAAGGCATGTTGTAAAACCTTATGGTCAATATTTGAAAAATCCAAAGCAATGGCTATGCGTTTATATTCCGGCGCCTCAAATTCGTTTTCAATAGCTTCTTTGGCATGCAATTTTAGCGCTTTGACCGGTGGTTTTTTCAACAAAGGTACAAATGTAATATAAAATAAGAGAATGACTATTCCGGTTAAAAACATAAAAATCAATAAAACAATAAGCCAATTAAGTTGCCCATTTTTTAACCAACCGGTTACTTCATTGATGACCAACCAAGCATTTAAAACGACAATAATTCCGGCTATTAACCAAGCTGCGAATTGGGTTTTAAATGAAATGACAAAATCTCCCATCAAATCACGATTGCTGACAAAATGAATCAAAGGAATCACGGCAAAACCCAATTGCAAACTCAAAACCACTTGACTAAATACTAATAATTTTCCGGTGTATGATGCGCCAAGTAATAAGATAACCACCAAAGCCGGCAAAATAGCCAACAAACGAGTCATCATGCGGCGCATCCAAGGCTGGATACGCAGATTGATAAAACCTTCCATAATAATTTGCCCTGCCAGTGTGCCGGTAATCGTTGAACTTTGTCCGGCAGCAATTAAGGCAATGGCAAATAAAACAGGCGCCAAGCGTGACCCCAACAAGGGTTCGAGTAATTTATAGGCATCTTGTATATCGGCTACTTCATACATGCCGGCTTTATAGAATGTTGCAGCGGCTAAAATCAGTATGGCTGCATTGACAAAAAAAGCCAAATTTAAAGCGACAATGCTATCAATTAAATTAAACTTTAAGGCATCTTTAATACTTTTGATCGTTTTGCCAAATTTGCGGGTTTGTACCAATGACGAATGTAAGTACAAATTATGTGGCATCACGGTTGCACCCAAAATTCCCAGCGCAATATACAGAGCCTCACTATTTGGAATAGCCGGCACAAAACCTTTTAAAACTTCATTTATTTCCGGTTTAGCTAAAAACATTTCCACTAAAAAGGATAGCCCTATAACAAATACCAATGCCAATATAAAAGCTTCCATTTTGCGCATGCCCTTATTGATAAGATACAATAAAATAAATGTATCTAAAAAAGTCAAAAGAATACCCCACTCCAAAGGCAATCCAAACAGCAAGTTTAGCCCAATAGCCATCCCGATAACTTCTGCCAAATCAGTGGCGATAATAGCTATTTCGGCCAGAAAATACAAGGCAATATTGACCGGTTTCGGATAAACCTCGCGGCATGCTTGGGCCAAATCACGTCCGTAAACAATGCCTAATCGCGTACTCAAACTCTGTAATAAAACTGCCATTAAGTTAGACATTAACAATACCCAAAGCAAAGTGTAACCAAACCGGCTGCCGCCAGCCAAATCCGTCGCCCAATTCCCCGGGTCCATATACCCAACACTGATTAAGTAAGCCGGTCCCATAAAGGCCAAAAGTTTTTTAAAAAAACCTTTCTTTTGCAAAGTATCCACACTTTCGTGAACTTCTTCTAAAGATTTATGAGATTCTTTTTTCATTCCGGTTTATGACAAATAAAGAGTTTAGTAGTTTAGTATATATTAATTCTTCTGAGACCTACTAGTGTCGTGTCAGGTATGTTATGACGTATAAGTCGAAGCTATTTTTGTCGAGAACAAAGCACATAATTTTCAACATAGCCGTAGCTATGGTTAAAATTATTAATGCAGTTATCGGCAAAA
>JALVEJ010000242.1 GCA_027031025.1 Flavobacteriales bacterium
TTACCGAAGAAGAAGCTTTGATGCGTATCGAACCCGAAAAATTAGACGAATTGTTACACCCGGTTTTTGATAAAGATGCGATTAAAGCCGGCAAAGTAGTAGCCAAAGGTTTACCTGCTTCCCCCGGTGCTGCTACCGGAAAAATTGTCTTTTTTGCCGATGAAGCCGAAAAACTACGCGAACAAGGTGAAGATGTTATTTTAGTGCGTATCGAGACATCGCCCGAAGACTTAGCCGGTATGGATGCCGCCAACGGCATTTTAACGGCTCGCGGTGGAATGACATCGCATGCAGCGGTTGTGGCGCGTGGTATGGGTAAAACTTGTGTATCCGGTGCCGGTGAATTGGAAATTGATTATAAAAACCGTACTTTAAAATCTCGCGGTATAACTTTTAAAGAAGGTGATTGGATTTCACTCAACGGCTCAAACGGCGAAGTTTATGAAGGCAAAATCAATACGATTGAACCGCAACTTAGTGGCGAATTTGCCGAATTGATGACATTGGCTGACAAACACTCGCGTATGTATGTTCGCACCAATGCAGATACACCCAAAGATGCTGCCGTCGCTCGCGATTTCGGTGCTAAAGGTATAGGTTTATGTCGTACGGAACACATGTTCTTTGAAGGCGATAAGATTATCGCCATGCGCGAAATGATTTTGGCAGAAGATGAAGCGGGCAGACGTAAAGCACTAGAAAAACTCTTACCCATGCAACGTGAAGATTTTGAAGGTATATTTGAAGCCATGCACGACTTGCCGGTAACGGTTCGTTTGCTTGATCCGCCGTTACACGAGTTTGTACCGCATGACGACAAAGGACAACAAGAAATGGCAGATGTGATGGGCGTTGATGTTTCGGTTATCAAACAAAAAGTAGAAGATTTATCCGAATTTAACCCGATGCTCGGACACCGCGGTTGCCGTTTAGGAAATACCTATCCTGAAATTACCGAAATGCAAACACGGGCTATTATTGAAGCAGCATTGAATTTGAAAAAACGCGGCATTACGGCTAAACCTGAAATTATGGTGCCGTTAGTAGGAAAAAAAGAAGAAATGTTCTTACAAAAACAAATTATCGAAGACACTATTAAAAAAGTTTTTGAAGAAACCGGTGATAGTATTCCGTATAAAGTAGGAACGATGATTGAAATTCCGCGTGCCGCCTTAACAGCAGATGAAATAGCCGAAGAAGCCGAATTTTTCTCATTCGGAACTAACGATTTAACACAAATGACCTTTGGCTATTCACGTGATGATGCCGGTAAATTTTTGCCGGTTTATAAAGCCAAAGGTATTTTAAAAGCCGATCCGTTTGAAAAACTCGACCAAGAAGGTGTCGGGCAATTGGTTGAAATGGCTGTTAAAAAAGGACGACAAACCCGCCCTGATATTTCATTGGGAATTTGTGGTGAACATGGTGGAGAACCCAGCTCTATCGACTTTTTCCACAGAGCCGACTTGCATTATGTCAGTTGTTCGCCCTATCGTGTCCCTATTGCACGATTGGCAGCAGCGCAAGCCAATATCAGAAATAAATAACCGGATTTTGGTTTTTATAATAACCTCTGGCGGGGCGTGCTTGCACGCCCCGCCAGAGGTTTGATATATTTATCCTAATAATACCAAGTAGGTGTTGTTCGAAAACATTAATAAGGAGGCTTTTTGTTTTTGTAATGTAATTGTTTTGATAAAAGATACCAAAAACAATTATATATTAGTCCAAAAAACAATTCCTTTTGATATGAGATGAATAATAACCTAATTTTGTAAGATGTTAAATTTCAAAGTCGTTATCTTCCACTTCCATATCAATACCGCCAACGACATAAGAAGTAATCTCGGTTTCTTGAGGTAATACCTCAACGGCATCGTTACGTAACCAATGATTCATCCAACTAAGCGGATTTTTGGTTTCTTCGTATATCGGTTTCAGTCCAATGGCTTGTAAACGGTTGTTTGTCAACCATTTCATATATTGTATCAAAAGTTTATCATTTAAACCGATGATAGAGCCGT